>CALFDI010000169.1 GCA_937952875.1 uncultured Verrucomicrobiales bacterium | reverse complement strand
CATGATTGTGCCTTGTCTCGGTCCGTTAGAAGTCGTCGCCCAGCCACTCGCATACGGAGTGTCTCCTGTGCCGTCACTCGTGCTCGCACCAATTCCTCCGTGACCTAGGCCAAATGTGTGGCCGATCTCATGGGCTGATGCAGGGCCAGTTAGGAATTTGACTGCATATTGGCGAGGGTCTCCACGGTAGGCGAGTCCTGCAGCTGACATTTGGCAGTTGAGAGCCATCATGTCGGAGCCGGTTGTGTTCCTACGACTAACTGTGCCTGGAACATTTCCCGCGCGAAGGTCTGCTACGCTGCTATTGTCACTACTACTCGCATTGTAGCTCAGTGCGCCACCTACGATGATGTAGTTAAAATAGACGCCTGTATTACTGTTATCATGGGCTGTGTTTGTGATGCCTAGCGATTGGTTCATATTCGCTTTAACCTGATTGACTCCTCCGTAGTTATTCGTGCGCTCTTGAGTCCAGTTAAATGAGACGTCTACGACGGTATTATTCTCATCAGCGCTATATGCATGGAGCTGGGAAGGTGCCAGGACCGATGTGGCTAGGATGCTTAGCCATCCAAGGTGTTTTTTGGTGTTTTTCATTCGATTGTGTTTTTGGGATTTTGAGCCATCACGGCTCAAGAGTGTTGTCAGACCAGAGGAGCTATTATTCTCCTAATCCTTGCGCGACGTGGTGTGCCGCACCTGCTGGGTGAGGGGACTGGCCATTGTGGTGTTCACAGAGTCCACATGGCTCTGCTATGTTCCTAGCTGCGAGATCTATTTCTTTAACGACGATCTGTTTTCCCCCAACAGTCATGTATTCTAGGACTCGATTCGTATCGGGTAGATTCACGTAGCCTGAGGTGGCGTCTTCGTAGTAGCCGAGAATAACGTTGCTATACTCCCTATCTGCAATGGTGCCGAGCAAGGTGCCATTTTCCTCACCGTTTGGTCCCATGAGGTTCGGGTTATACGTCATTTCAAATGTGCCTCCATCAAAGTCAGGAATGAGTATTTTCTCGATTTTTTCACCGGAACGGATCTTTTCCCCGATCTCAGTGACTGTCTCTGGTAGCTCTACGATTTGACGGCGCGTGACGAAGGCGTTTTCTCGGCGCATGTGGTTGAGGTGAGCTTCGCCGCGGGCAAAGCTTTTGAGCAGAGCATCCGTTTTCTCTGCATCCTTGGTATCAGCTGTGGCGATGATGATGTGCCCAGCATGGTTCTTAATACGCCCTTTCTCAGGTGCGACTTCACGCGCAAGTGAGTCGAGATCTATTGTGCTCGTCTTTTGACTGGGTGGGGGAGTGTCTTGGCGTTCGCTTTTTTGAGTGATGGGCGGGGCCGCGCTCGCTGATTGTTCATCTTGTAGGTTGAAAACAAGAATTCCGATTCCAAGGGCAACTACGATCGAGCCGCCCAGAATAGCATGGGTTTCTTTCATGGGATATTGAGTTTTTTAGCCGTCTAAATACTACTATCCCAACGTATAAAGGCCCGCTCTCTCATCAGTAAAGAGCAAAGGTCTGAATAGGTGTTAGAATGCAATAGTGATAAGGAAAAAGGCGTGTCATGCTCGATCTTTGATAGACGTATTTTGGAGAAGGTGTGACAGGTAGCGAATCCCGCAGGATGGGAGGTGCCCTAAAGAAAAAACCGACCACTCTGAAAAGTGATCGGCTTGAGAATGGTAAAATTCGCTATCGTTATTTGACACGTGCAATGAAGCCGCGAATCGTTTGAGCGAGTTCAGTTTTTCCTTCTTTCTCGAAGCATTCAGTCATGAACTTTATGCGGGCGAGGTTCGCGTCATGCCATGTCTTCCCGAGTGCTGCGAGTTCTGGGATCTTCTGCGCGGCGATGTTTACGGCTCCGATACGGCGGAAGCGCTCAACGCTCTCGATTCCTTCTTCTTTCTGGTGCGCGATGAGCTCTGCGAGATCTGGATGTGCTTTCACAGCAGCGCGGAAGGCTTGCTCTGCTGTGGAAGAGATTTGAGAGAGCTTTGCTTCTTCTGGGTATTTAGCCCAATCCACATCATAGGCTTTTGCTGCGGTGATCGCTCCGAAGGCCTCGTTGGCTGCATCTTCTGGAGTGAGAGGCGTGAGTTTTTCTTTTTTCTCTGTCGAGTGAGAGGAGGGCTCTGCTCCTTCTTCTCCGCAAGAGGTGAGAGGAAAAGCAAAGACACTGAGACAGAACAGACTGCGTTTAATGAGTGGTTTCATAGTGTGTGTGGGAAAAGTTATTTAAGGGGCACCAGATGAATTGCTGTCACTCGCGAGATCTATCTGGACTCGATAAAATTCTTTATCGCCGAAACGAGGGACGTTGTCGAAGAAACCACTTGTTCCGAGCGTGAGTGGGAGATAGCCAAGAATGGCTGTCTGAATGCTGTCCGGAGCTTCGCCGTGGAAGAGTGTATAGATTCTGCGTGTTTCATCCGCCATAGGGGCAAATGCGATATCCCATGTCGTAGCATCTGCTAGAATCTCTACTTTAAAGAAAGACGTGGAGTCAGTAGGGTCTGTGAGGGCTAGGAATTCTTCTTCATTGTTTACTCCATCGCCATCAGCATCATCGCTGCGGGACATATTGGTGGCAGTGGGAGGAAAAAATTGAGTCTTCCAGCTATCATAATCATTAAGGTCGATCACTGTTCCCATAGGGATCTGGGATACGTAGCCACTAGAGATCCTATAATTCAGAGAACTCGCCTCACCAATGATTCCGCCAATGCTAGAAGTAGTGATTTCATAGTTGGAGGACTGCGCTACTCCACCGCCTCCATCAATGACGAGAGGGTCGATCTCATAGCTGAACGAGCTGATCTGTCCGTGCAGCGTGGGAATGCATAGAAAGAGGACTAAAAAATATTTCATAGCGTCAAATGCAGGTTACTTGTGAGCCACAGGAGTTGTTTGAGCTTTGATGTAGTTTTCGACAGTGGTGAGGCGTTGTTTGAGATGATTAATCTCAGCGACGAGGGCTGGTCCGTGGTCGAGGCCGACGGCAGCATTAATGAGCTTTTCTCCGGGCTCGAGTGAGCTATCCCACGCACGACCGATGATGCGGGCACGATCACTGGTGCGGATCCGGTCCGCGGATTTCGCAATAGCTGCCCCGTCATGTTGACCGGAAGCGATGAGGTAGTCTCCTGAGTTGACCGTGCCGATGACTTTTACTGGCACCTGACCAATGAACGCGACTTTGTGATAACCACTTTCGTCTTCTGGGAGGTCCTTTGGTCGGTTTCCGATGATGATGGGATTCGTAGAAATGACCATGAGCTGGTCAAATGAAGTGGTGTCGCGAGTGATCTTCCCTGAACGAACAGCGACGACATCTCCAGCGACGAGAATTTCCGTAGGATCGAGCGGTGGGAGGTATTCTGCGTAGTCGGCACCATTGGATTGAAAACGGACTCCGCCCGCACCGTTACCATCGATCTCTCCGATGACGGAGCCGTTACCATTCCCTGCAAAGAAGGCGAGGAAGTTACTCGCATTGCCAGGATTGTTTGTGGCGACTTTCAGCGCGAGCACGTCGCTCCCACTAGTAGCGTCTATATTATCGTGAACAGCTGCGTAACTGTTCAGTAGATTGCCATTCGTTGTGCCGGGATCAGCTCTAAAGAAACTCTGGCCATTTTTTAACATGATGAGGGCATCTGAGCGGCTATTTTCACTACTACCATTTCCGATTGAGAAAATGCGATCACGCAGCGAAAATTGGTTACTTGATGAGGGTGTGTAGAGGGTATTATAGGATCCAATCGCTGTTTCTGAGAATGATACTGCTCGTGTTTCTGTGCCGAGGGCGCTTGATATTTGTCCACTAGCAATGGTGGAAAAACCTATAGCAGTTGAGCCAAAGTTACTAGCTAAGGTATTGCTTCCCATAGCTACTGAACTTGACCCGCTGGCTATTGACTTGAAGCCCACGGCGATTGAACTTGACCCACTGGCGATTGATCTGTCGCCCATCGCTGTTGACATTCTTCCACTGGCAGTTGTGAGAAATCCCGTAGCGACTGCATCCTCTCCATTCGCTCGGCAGCGGAGGCCAATGACTGTTCTAGAGACTAAAGAAAAAGGAGTTGAGGCTAAAGGGTAATCTGGACTGAGTTGCTGGAAGTTCACACCATTCGATGAAAACCAAACCCTTAAAAAGGTGTTTTCTAAGTTAAGGTCATCTGGTGAAATCGAAGGCATCGATTCTCCCCCCAGAAGCACGCTGTAGCGGCCTTCATTTACCGGGATAGATTCGCTTTCTGGAGGCTCAGATACAGAGCTCGTAAATGCATTAGTATTATTCCAAGTGCCTTGCTCAGCAACACGAGGAGCTGAGAGTGTGACAGTGGGAGCAGAAGTATAGCCTGAACCCGCGTTCGTTATAAAGATGCGCTCTACAGCACCAGTTCCGAAATTGTCTACTAAAACAGAGGCAGTTGCTCCACTTCCACCACCTCCAGTAATCGTGACTGTTGGCTCCTTAGTGTATCCAGCTCCAGGATTGTCAATACGTATGGTCTCAATGGTTCCGTTGTTACGACTCGTGACGGAGGCAGTCGCTTGGACGGGGGATGAGGTTAAGGGATTCTTAGCAACAAGGGCGAATTTGAACTGACCTGTGCCAGTGAATGGCTCTCCATTAACGGATACAGATCCTTGGAAGGAGATAGCACCAGGAACGACCTCTTGGGCAGAAGCGAGAGAGGAGAATAAAATTGTCCCAAGAAGACACAGCAGAGATGTGCAAGGTTTCACAAAAAATAAGGGGGTGAATTGATATGGGAAAAGGAGAGTTGACGCCTTCTGCGGTTGAGAAAAGTGAACGCGCTAAGCACGAGTAGAAAGCCTACCGATGGCTCTGGAACGGGTGAAAGTGTGATGGTAGCCGACACATCGTTCACTGCTTGCCCAGATAGAAAACCTTGAACAGCCGTAGAGGTGACATAGCGGTCTGAAGGATTCTGAGTATGGAAATTGACCGTCGTGCTAGGAGTCCCTCCTGATTCACGGCCACTAACGACAAGACCAAATCCGTCTCTGTTTCCGACCGGAAAGGGAAGATTACTTAGTGTTGTGCTTGCTTCTGTCCCCCCATGATTCGTCCCCATACTAAAGCCGCTGAACTCACCGTTAAAATAAGAGACAATCGCCGCTACCGTGTTGGCCTCTACACTGGTGCCGCTGAGGGTGAGGGAATCTAGGGTGGGAACATACTGCCTAGACGTGCCCGATGAGGAGAACTGCGAGTCATCAATCGTGAGGCTAAATGTGCCACTTCCACTTTCTAAAGGTCTAATAGATGAAGGGGTGAAATCAGCGGTAAATGATCCAGAGATTACTATAAGCGCTGCATGTGTTCCACCTGTTAGGAGGCCACTCGTAAGAAGACCTGTGAAGAAGAGACGTGCGGGGGATGATTGTTTCATAGAGATAAGATGTCAGAAGAATGGCACCAGCTATGCCCTCGTGGTGAGAATGCCTCCCACGAGGACACGATAATGTGCGGACCGAAGTCCTCTCCATAACACCTTACCTCAACGATGAGCGGCAAGTGAGAGATTTAGGTAATTCTACTGAGTGAGTGCGTCAGTGATGCACCTTTTCTAGCTTTGTGAGCCATTCAGCCAGTGGGAGTAACGGGCAATGAGGTGGAAGCGTGAGCTAGCTTCGAGTCGATCGAGTAAGTTAGCGACGTGGCTATCCACAGTGCGAGCTGAGAGATCGAGTTCAGAGGCGATCTCGCGATTGCTCTGGCCGAGGCAGAGAGCTTCTAAGACCTGAGTCTCTCTGGGGCTGAGGATTTTCGCGAGTCCCTTACGGATCTCGAGTCGTCGGTTCCGCTCGTTCTCTAACTCTTGCTTGAGAGTGTAGAGGCGGCCTATGATGTGACCACGAATGATCGAGGCGAGAAGGATCTCCTTTTCTGTAAAGATCCGGTCATTGTGAAAGGTGAGGATGATCCCGAAGTCTTGCTCGATATAGACGTGCATGATGAGCTGGTCCTGCACTTCTAGGTGGGAGGCTGCCTTCTGATAGAACTGGGTCTGGTAAAAGGCTTCGTCATCGATGTTTTCTCGCGTCCGTAGCACTTGATCACAGAACATAACTTTTCCCGTCTCCCTATCCACGAGCTGTGGAAACAGAGGGTGCGTGGGCATAGAGCGGTTCAGATCATCTGCGATCTCTCTGACTTTCATCTCATGGCTCGCTGAATTCGCGATTCTCTGGAGGTAGAGTGTATCGTCATGTTCGTTCCAGCTCGAAAAGGTCGCTCCGAGAAATTCCGGGAGAACATGGAGAATGTGATCTTCTAGCGCCTGAAATGTCTGACTTTTATGAAGAGAGATGATTGCTTGGTCGAGTGCGTGCCAGTCCTGAGTTGTGAGCATAAAGATGTGCGAGGATTCCCCTAGCAACTGTTTCATGAAAAACGGGCGTTTCAATATCTTTCAATAGATTTTCATGTCT
>CALFDI010000168.1 GCA_937952875.1 uncultured Verrucomicrobiales bacterium | reverse complement strand
TACTCGCCGCCTCAATGGTGATCATTTTCACCGGACGGACGACTTCCTCATTGGAAGCGGTCTCCTTTTCTCCACAGGAGGAAAAGAGAGCTAATAAAACCAAAATTTGTGGCATGAAAGGGTTCCGAAACAGTCTACTCTGCATACACGCAGTCTTACCATCTCGCCTTTGTTGTCAAAGCTCAACCAAACTTACAAGCTGTGAATAGCTCTCTCCCAAATAAGACAAATGGATCTAATAGAAAGTTTGGCTCAAGACCTTCATCTTCGTAAAACTTGCCATTTGTTTAAAGTGATTGAACACATTTTATGAGGATCTCGTAGGTTCTCTCATTTCCTCCGTCAGAGTGAGTTCTCAATCCTTAAATCATCTCAAAAGAAACATGAAAAATACCGGCGGTGGGAATCGAACCCACACTCCATAGGAATCCGATTTTGAGTCGGACGCGTCTACCAATTCCGCCACACCGGCTTTATTCAAAAAAGTGTTGCTGACGGGGCGGAGATTGTCCGGATTACTGTGAGCAGTAAAGGGGGAAATCTCATACATGCTCACTTTTTTGAATCACTCGTAATGCGTCCGAGTAGATCATCGATCTCCATCTGCACGGCACCGCTTGAAATGGCGCGGATGTCTATAAGGAATGGTTTGATCACAGGGCCAAGTGGCGCGCCAGGCTTGAGGAGTAACCACAGCTCTTGGCTGGCACGCATGGCTCGTTTTTCTTTTCGCGAGGCGAGATCTTGCAAAAGCCCGTCGACCTTCTTCCCCTGTTTATCAGATAAGCCGCAGTCGGCCCATTTGATCTTTCGCAGCCGCATCCAAAGAGGGTCATTTCCCATATAAATCAGTCCTTACTATCGGTATGACGACATCTCAACCCAAATAAAAAGTGTATCCAACTTCTCGGGCGTCTTCATTTTTTGAAAAAATGCAGTGGCGAACTTTCAATAGCATCGAAGCGTTTTGCCGAGCGTATCGTGCTCTGGTGCACAGTCTCTCCAGCTCTGAAGTGAACGACAGTCGGGCTCTCTCCGCCATCGTCTTTTATAAATTCGTGGAGTAGAAAGAGATTGCTAAAAAACGTCGGGGCCGCCTTGTCTGCGGCTAGGGCGGCGATATTCAGCACATCTCCTTGTCTCGACACTATGAGAACTCCAACTGGTTGACCTGCAAAGAAGACAATAGAAGAACGCTTTTTATCTAATCCATTTTTCCTGTGCCACAGTTGATGGAAATGCCTTTCTTTCATCAATTTCTTCTCTGCGAGAAATGTCATCGCCCAGTGAGCATTCTCAGCTGTTAGAGGAGATGTTTTCCACTCATGTTTTATACGATCAGAAAGCTTCGAATACACGTTTTGTATGCGCTCTCGCACTTTCCAAAATGGCAATTGAAAAACTCTCTCTGTGTAGGATCGGGCAAACCCTAACTTTTCTAAAGTCGTGACGAGTGGATGGGCATCTGCGAGAGGAAGAACTAGTTTAAAGGTAGAGCCATCCTCCCCTTCTAAGCGAATCAATTCTCGTAATAGCAGCTCTAGTATCTCAGGTGCTATTGGCCGAGAAGAGGCACTCTGCGGAATGAATTCAATAACAGAGTCACTCTTACCGGGCCACCATGAGATGAGACACTGAATAGGTTCAAAGCCTGATTCTTTTACTGCTACGAGAAAGCCTGCATCATTAGGAATGATAGACTGATTCTCAAGTAACTCTCGAATGCGCGAGACTTCATCCGGCCAGGCTGCTCTTATCTTTAAACCTGTATTCATGAGGCAGTTACTAGACGTTGACGGTAGAGTTCAGAGCTAGGGATGTCTTTAGCTCCTTCTGGCGAAGGTATCAATTCTGCACCTAGAAAAGAGGCAATCGATGAAATAGCAATTTCTGGATGATTGATTAGATCTGAATGCTCTATCTTTAAATACTGAGAATTTGGTATTTTCCTCATATGCTCACGAGCCTGCTCTAGATGCGCAGACAGACGCCTGTGAAGGTCTTCGGGATCTTTATTTTCCTCATCCAGCATAACGAGTTGAGAGGCCACGACTTCATCGAGCGAGCGCACCACTTCAATGATGCGATATGAATGTCCCTTTTCTAAAGATGTCAGTTGAGGTGTGGTCACTTTCACAGCCTTGCCGTCACATTCCCTGATTAATGCAGGGGTAGATGATAACTTGAGTGTCTCTGACCATTCAAAGTATCCTTTGGGATTATGCTCATCTGCAGGCCGAGTGGAGTCATGCTGCACGGGACATCCTGCTGCTGACAAGATTTGTAAAAGAAGCGATGTTCCAGAACGCGGAAGCCCGGTGACGATAACGATATCACACGAGTCATCGTCAGATAATGATGAACTCTGACGAAGTGATTCTCGGTGAGCTCTTCTTTTATTCTGACGTTCAATCGATGCAGCACGAAGACCTTTGAGTCTATTTTTCCTAAAACCTTTAATCTGGCGTTTCAGTTCACGCGAGTGTGCCAAGGCAATGTGAGCATCGTCTAATCCGAGTTTCTCACGAATAGACGCCATGATCCTCCAGCCAGTGAAATGTCTGGGCGCGAGCTGGAGATGAGTCGTGATCGGCTGAAGCGCGAGTTGATACTCTCCCACTCGAGTCAGTGCATACGATAAGAGGAAATGAGCCTCGATGAGGCCGTAGTCGAGCGCAGTTGCTGATCGCGCATGTTCGATCGCTTCTTGGTAGTCAGATCGGCGCAGAGCGATTCTTGCAAGCCTAGCATGAGCCTGTGCATGTTTGGGATTGAGCTGAAGGACTTTCCTCCAGCTCTTTTCAGTATCTTCCCATAGCCGGAGCCGAATTTGAGATTCTGCGTAGAGTTCTAGTAGTGCAGGGTCGTCTGGTGCAGATAGACGGACTGTCCGTAGCCGGAGAAGAGCCGTTTGGTAATCCCCTTTTTCTAATGCGATGGCTCCTTGGAGAAAGTAAGCCATTCCTTGGCTACCTACTTGCTCAAGTGCGAGATCGACCAATTCTTCTGCCTCCTCAATCAGCCCTAGTTGAATCTGGCAACGTGCGAGCATTTCAAGAAAATCAGCACGTTCCGGACGATCAAAAAGACACTCTTCTAGCAGAATCATTGCTGATTCAAACCGACCTAAGTAAAATTCTGAAAGAGCTAGATTCCATTTATTTTCTAGAGTTACAGTAGCTTTAGCCTCTGCAGAGACGAGCATGGTAGGATCTAAATAGCCCAATCTAGCGAAATGGCCGATCAGCGGATCTGCCCCATTAGTCGGATGATGTAGCACGCGAGAGGTGTCACACTTGGACAATGCGAAGTCCCATGAGTCGATCTCTTCAGATTTGCGTGGTTGACTAAAAATCTCACTCAGCACCCGCCCTTCCATTTCTTTTGAAATAGGAAGATCGAAGTAATTCAAAAGAGTCGGAGTAATATCCAGAACACGGGCACCATGGACTAACTGATCTTTTCGTATACCTAGACCAGACATCGCAAATATCCCGTGCTCACGATGCCATGCTGTCATCCCTTCACTTCCACTTTTAGACTGCTTAGGTCTATGATGATCCGTTTTAAATCCATGGTCAGAGACGAGACAAATCGCTGCGTCTTTTCCCGCCAGCTCAATGAGCCGTTGGAGCATGAGATCGTGCAGTTGATAGGCTCTATCAATGACGTCTTTATACAGTTCAAATGACTCGTCATCGATCCCCTCCATTTGAGGTGAACGAAAAGGCATAAACTGGTGAGAAATCTCATCAATCGCCGGGTAGTAAACAGCACAGAGGTCCCATTCTGGATCGCTCTCCATCGCTAAGGTCGCAGCAGCATGAATACTATAAGACTGAGCCATCGCTGACATGAGCAAGCTGAGCCTAGGATCTTTGCTTTGATCTATCTTATCAGCATCTGGTATCAGAAATCGAATGAGGCCCTCTGAATTGAGCTCTGTAGGACTCATCCTGAGAGGGTCTAGCGTATCTCTTAATGAGGGTGGCCAGATTGCCCCTTCTGGACTGGGTTCGCGAGACTCAGGATCGATGCTTTGCTGACTATCTGGCAGGATCGGAAACTGATCGCTCACAGTGATTCCGCGTGATCGACGGTTTTCATGAGTAGCAAACCAATTAATCACATGGGCTGACATGTCTTGATTTTCTAGTATATCCCAGAGCGGCGCAGCAGTTAGATTAGGTGCGCCGACTGGGCTCACCTGGTGATCCCCTTCAGGTGAGGATGCAAATCCATGAATCCCGTGAGCCACAGGCGTGCGACCTGTCGCTATACTCGTCCATAACATCGGCGATAACGACGGATGCAGTGTGCGGAGTCGTCCGCTCATCCCCTTCTCAACGAGCTGAGCAAGGCCAGGAAGAAGTCCTTTATCGAGCAAAGGATGGATAATTTCCCAATCTGCGGCGTCCCAGCCGACGAGTAAAAGTTTGCGTTTTGGCATAAATTCTCAAGTCACTTTCAAGTTATCAGGCGGAGCTAGATTCGGATAGATTGAGGGAAACTCCGCGCTTATTCAGATACTCTAAAAAGATCTTATCATCTTGATCCCAAAGTCTGTGATCAGACTCTTCCCGAATACCTCCCGTGACGTAGCGTAGATGATGAACGACTGCGTCAGTCGCGACTAAAAGTTTTCCATTTGGGATAGCCAAAGAGAGATCGTGCGTGAACATCGTCTCTTCTCTGTGCCCTACACGCGAGAGGTCCGGGTTATAACCATGAGTGCTAGCAGCTTTTTTAAAGAGAAAAGAACTTCCTTGAAGGTGTTCTACCGGGAGAGTCTTAGACTCATGTTTTTGACTATGCTGCAGGCATGTCGCCATGAAAATATCAGCTAGACGGCTTGAGTAAAGAGCGCCTGAATTTTCTTGGTCTACAGAGTTAAGAATAAGCGGTCCAGCTGCTACTACTGTGTCGTCACTATCGATCGTTTCTTTCAATCGACAGAGAACATCAGTCTCAGCTATCGCATCATCATCGTGCCTCCAGATGAGCTGAGTTTGGACATCGCTCAAGGCCTGTTGATGATTTTTCACCTGCCCCTGGCATGATCCACGCAGCACGCGTAAGTCTACAGATAGTCGAGTCGCTAGCTCTAGCATAGGCGGCCACCAGAGCGATGACATCACTGTTAGAGTATCATTGTCATCATAAATCAAAATATGCTTTGGCAGCAGAGATTGATTAAGAATAGATGTGATCACTAATGGCAACGTAGACTCAATTCGCCCTCGAGTTGATACTGTTGCTGTTATATCGTGATCTATTGTCATTCTTAATGTAATCATAGCATTGATAGAGATCCATGGGCATGTCAAACATCAGTCATGAATATGACTCGAGCCACAACCCACTGGGGAGACATGTGGTTTCCGATAGAGGATATTGCTATCGGTCCCCTTTTAGAAAAACATGGTGTCTATAGCCCTGCAGAACTCGATCTCATACTGCTACACTCAGCTCCAGGAAAGATCCTTCTCGATGTGGGAGCACATGTCGGATCGTTCGCAGTCCCTGCAGCTCTGGAAGGAGCTGAGGTGTATGCTTTCGAATACCATCCAGATCTGTATCGCTGCTTAGAGAAAAATGTGATGGCTCATAAGCTAAGCTCGATGACCATCGTGAATGCCGCTGTGGGGGCGGAGAATACGACATGCAAAACCCAGCCTCTTAAAATCGAAGGCCCGATTAACACTGGGGCGTCTCACGTCACTGTCTCTGAAACAGGAGATACACTCACGCGCTGCATCACACTGGATTCAATGACTTTGACTCATTGTGATTTCATCAAAATTGACGTCGAGGGCATGGAAAGCGAGGTTCTCGAAGGCGCACGCAATACGATTCAAACGCATAAACCTCGATGCTACGTTGAAATTCACGATGACGAGCAAATGGAAAAGTGCTGCACTTTTTTCCGTCGAATGAACTATCAGATCATGACTCACAATCCCCCTTACACTCCAGCATCCGATAAGAGTAATTTAAGAAATTACGGTAGCTGCTGTCTATTCGCTCTGCATAGGGAAGATGAACTCGACGAAGCCTTAATCGAGCACGTTGAGAGAACTCAAGTCACTCTTACTATTCTTTAAGTAATGGCACGCGCACTGTATGTAGGTCACTGGATGGAAGGCACCGGTCTCACACGGGTGATGAGTTCCATTATCGAAGGCTCGCCTGAAGACGTAAACATCGACTTCATTGCTCTGGGCCTAGTAGGTGAAAGCCGTGAATGGAATGAATCAGTAGAGATTATTCCAGCTGAAAGCTCTCTGTCAGAAGATCAAAAAGGACACTTTCGTCTCCAAGAAAAGCTTTTCGAGACTTCATATGATTATCTGTTCTTATCAACGGAACTGTGGGATGTAGATAGCTACCTACACATTATCACTGCAGCTCAACCGAATGCACGAGTCATCGCCTATATTCCACTAGACGGGAAAATTATAGATCCAGCAATGGTAAGGCCCTTGGAGTCATTAAGCGTATGCGTGGTATACCATCAGGAGGCTAAAGAACAGCTCGCCGAGTGCTTTAAAGCTCTTGGGAGAACTCCTCCTCGTATTGAAATCATCCCACACGGAGTAGATAAAGAGTTATTCATGCCGACTACAGAACTGGTTTCTGAAAAGTATAGCAGAGAATCGAGAACCACATCTAAACAGCTCATATTTCCTGATCTAGACAGCCCAGATACGTCTTTCGTAGTGCTGAATGCTAATCAAGACAGCGATCGCAAACGGCTTGATCTCACTATCCACGGGTTCGCTCTGTTTGCAGACGGTAAGCCATCTTCTGTAAAGCTTTGCCTTCATCAAGCGACTTCATTTTTAAAAGAAAATGAAACGTTAGGAGCCCAACAGCTCATTGCGGACTTAGGCATAGAAGAGCGGGTCTATCTCAATCCATTGAACGAGAAAAAACTGTCTCTAAAGCATCAAACAGCTGTGTCTGTCTTGAGTGACGCCGATTTAGCATTGCTCTACCAAGCCTGTGATGTCGGCATTAACACCTCGATGGCTGAAGGTTGGGGGCTCATCAGCTTTGAACATGCTGCATGTGGAGCAGCCCAAATAAGTCCTCACTTCACTACGTCTCATTGTCCTTGGTCCGAATTCTCACTTACGCTCGATGTAGGAGATCCCAAGCTCACCCCCTATTCACCTCTGGCCTTTGAAGAAACGACAGCTGAAGAGGTTCGTTTAAAACTAGAGATGCTTTACCTAGATGAAACTCGCCTAAGAGAAACAGCGAAAAAGTGCTGTGAATTCGTTCACAAATGCGTGCCTGACTGGAAAGATGTCAGTCAGCTTTGGAAGATGCTTTTCTTAGAAATGCTCGGGCCTCACTCTAGATCCTAAACAATATCAGGCTACTTCCTGCTCACGGCGACGTCTGCGATACGTGATCATACCACTCGCTCCAAATGCAAGGAGAGCAACTGTTGACGCTTCTGGAACGGAACTCGCCTCGATCGCAGTCGCGGCATCTGCAATCGTAAGAGGCATGGCTGGATCAAGCATCGTATCTTCAGCAATTGCTACAACGCTCCCTGACAAGAAACCATCCTGTGGTGTAAAACTAAATTGAATAACGGATTCAAACACACCGTCTGAATCTTCATCATAGAAAGCAAAATTATCATCCCCGGCAATGGCGTTGTTTTGAAATTCGTTAATAGTTGCGCCTTTGTAATAATTCAGTTCAGTCAGACCGATTAACCCCGATGAGTCATTCAGGCTGATTCCCCTCTCAAATCCACCTGGAGCACCTCCTGCTATTCCACCCAGCATACCAGTGACAGCAGTGACACTGCGTAATACGCCTGAGTTTCTCAGCGTGAAGTCGATAAGCGAGTCAGCCTCAGTCCCTGTGAATGAAGTGACAGTGATCGCAGCTGTTGAGGAGTTCGTGGCAGCGAGTGAAGAAGCTGAGACCAGCCCGAGGAGGATTCGGTTTGAGGAATTTGATGCGTTTTTCATATTTAGTGATATTATCTGAACTTAATTTAACAGATTAAATACAGAAATTATTCAGTTATAGTGAAGATGTTCTAAAAGTTAGAACGTCTAGTCAATGAGGCGCATTACACTCATTAGGTCAGTTGTTATGAATTTCTTCTTGCTCTCTCCAGGAGGTATTTATCAGGCACTACGCCCTTCTCTTCAAAGTTCTTACCATGTGATGACGGAAAAACAGTGAGTTACATCCGAAAAAGTCCGCCCTTTTTCCCACCTATGATGACTGCGCCTATGATCGAGATAGCGAGAAAGACCATCGCCCAGACGCCTAGAGCAGATGCAAGTTCAGGGCCATTACCGAGAATACTTAGGAGCGAATATATAGCTTTAGTGATTGGGTAATGTTCTGCCTGTTGTGCGAGAATCAGACTATCGCTCACTTCTAACATAGCGAAGGCAAACGCGAGAATAGCTCCTGCCGTGACGCTGGCTCCGATGAGCGGCAGACTCACGCGCCTTAGAGATCGTATCGGGCTTGCGCCAAGCGAGCTCGCAGCTTCTTCCAGTGCAGGATTGCTCTGCTGCAGGCCAGCAACCGCAGCGCGCACAACGTATGGCAAACGCCTAACAGCATAAGCGGCTATTAAAAGTAGAGTCGGGTTCATCGAGTCTCCTACGAGAAAGTGAAAGGCTTCGCCTTTCTGAGAAAGCGCGAGATAGCCGAATGCGAGCACAAGACCAGGCACCGCTAATGGAAGCATTACAAGAGTATCTAATAACGTGCGCCCCCAGATAGTCGACCGCACGATGACCCAAGCGATCGCTAAACCAAGAATCACGTCTACGAGAGTCGACATAGATGCGTAAAGAAGACTGTTCTGAATCGATGGGACGACGAGCGGATGCCCGAGCGCCTCGGAGTAATTCGCCATACCTAGTGCTTCAGGAAAGACTGTGCCATACCACCCATGCGCCAGCGATAGCAGCACAACTCCCGCGTGTGGGAGTGAAGAGATGAAAAAGACGGCGAAAAAGAGAAGTGTGCAGGCCCAAGACTTACCACGAGAAAGAGGTTTTTCGCTCGCTTTCCCCTTCGGTCGTGGAGTGGATCCATGCTCAGACTTCCCCAGTATGCGCTTTGAGATGCCGAAGATCAGTCCTGAGACTATTAACATGACGGCGACCAAGGCATAGGGAATCGGATTATTGCTGAGGTCTTTAATCCCATCATAGATCTGGACGGGCGCTACGCGTGTGTAGTCGAACACGAGAGGCACACCAAGTTCAGTAAATGACCAGATAAACACGATTGCCCCACCTGCAAAAATCCCAGGCATACAGAGAGGAAGCGTGATTTTCAAAAGACGTTTCCAAGGCGGACAGCCGAGATTTTCTGCGGCCTGCTCCATAGCAGGATCTAGCTGAGAGAGTGCAGCTGCTACATTCATGTAGAGAATCGGGTAAAGGTGTAGCGCATTCATGATGACAACACCCCAGAAACGTCCATCGCCTAACCAATCAACTGGCGCGGCAGGATCCATCATTCCTAAGCTCTGTAAAAGAGCATTCAGAGAGCCTTCGACTCCTAGGATATGCTTCACCCCGACAGCCCCCACAAAGGGCGGCAGGACGAGAGGAATGAGAATGAGTGCTGAGAGGGACTTTTTAAACGGAAAGAGATAGCGATGGCCGATCAAAGCGAGAGGAAACGCGATGAAGAGAGATGCCAAGGTGCTGGTGATCCCTAGAAGAAAAGCATTCCAGAGGCCTTCTACGTAGATTTCGTTTTCAAAAACGGCGGCCAAGTAGCTCAATGTGAATCCCTCGTCATTCATGAAGGCCTGCTTCAGGACCATGGCGACAGGATAGATAAAAAAGACGGCGAATACCGTGCCTACGAGAGCTGTGATAGTATATGCGAGAGTCTTATTCATTTTTGATAAGTGCGAGCGATTTCTTCAGCTCGTTCGTAGTTCTTCCGGAAGGTGCGACTGAGATCATTTGCCTTTGCGGCCATTTCTAAAGGCGTAGCTGTCTTCATCTGTAGACGTAACTCATCCAAGACAGCTGGAGCCGTGACATGACTCATATCTGAAAACACTGCCATGGCTTCATCGGGAAAGCCTGCTTCCGCAATCGCGATCCATGCCGACTTCAGCTCATCATGAGAGCTGATGCACATTGCACTGATGAGTAGTCTGATGGCGCTGAATCCACGCCCCGTGAGAGAATAGTCATAGGAAAATCCGCCTGTGGTCTCATAGGGCATCGCGTCAGGGTCTGTGTAATCTTTTAGTAATTCAGCAGAATACATATCACGGCGAATCGGTAAGCGGCGGAGCGCACGATACTCAGGGCCTTCTTGTGTTCCTGGCTTTTTGTTCCAGATCGCTTGCCCGCGTTTGCTGAGACAGAAGTTGACGAACTCCTGCGATAGTTCCGGTTCCGCTGCACCGGTGAGCACTGCTATCGGATCGACTGACATCGATGTGCCTCCCTGCGGAGAAACCCACTGAATGCGGGAGTCGCCAGAGTCATCTTTCAGCATTTCATTAAAGGTGCGCCCATAGAAATCAATGCACATCCCAGCGGCAGAGTCTCCCTGAGCCACATCATGTGGGACTTTCGTAGCAGAGTCTGTGAAATAGCGGGCATTTGCCCCGATCTTTTGTATGATTTGAAGACCTTTGATCCAGCCTTCTTCCGGAGTTGATGACGTTTGCATCTGTTGCTGAATCAGCATCTCGAATGCTTTCGCGACAGATCCACTCTTTGTCGGATCTGCGAGTGCTATTTGCCCGACATAGCGGTGATCTGTGAGATCAGACCACTCCATCGGCGCGTCGATGCCGAGGCGTTGCAATGTATTTTTATTATAACAGATGCCAAAGCGTGAAAGGCATACGCCAATCCATCTCTTATCTTTATCGTAATAATTCTCACCCGTGAAGCGTGCCGGTATGACGTCCTGAGAAAACAAGTCTGGAGATGTCTCAAAGATGTCGAGGGGAGCCAAGCGAGGAGGATCAGCGCTCGCTTGTTTACTGAAAATATAGTCTCCACCACCGAAAAACACATCGATTCCGATCCCGACGCGCCCACCCTTCTGGGCTGAGGTGAATCCGCTATCCAGAACGCGGCGAATCTCCGATGTGCCGCCAGGGGTGAGCCAGTTCACGTAGACTGACTCCCCCGTCTTCGCCTTCCACCAGTCAGTGAAGGCATTTCCAAACTCCCGGCGAATCGTTTCGTTATGAGGTGTGATCACTCGCAATTCGCGATCGACTTGACTCCCTATCCGACTATCCGAAGGCCTCATCAGCAGTGGCACAGCAACTGTGACGGCGAGTAAAGCAAGAACGATGAGAGCGCGCTTGAGCATACTACTTTTCTAAAATTAAGATATTTTCCTGAGTCGCCACGAGAGAGACATCATCCCCTTCTGAGATCGTCTGCATTCCAGGATTATGCTCAGAGAGCTGCAGCGTAGATTCATCTGGCATACTGAGGACGTAGCGCGCCTCACTGCCGAGGTAGACGCGGCTCTTCACGACGGCTTTCATATGAAATGATCCTTCTGAGCCAAAGGCTAGGCACTCAGGACGAATGGAAACCTTTGCGAGTGCTCCAGGCTCTGGAGTCCAGTGTGGATCAGAGCGAAGTCCCGTGACTTTTCCGAGAGGTGTCTCAACTATAACGGTGTCCCCTTTCAGTTCAAAAACTGTCCCTTCAATGAGATTCGTCTCTCCGATAAAGCTCGCGACATGAGCTGAACGAGGCGTTCTGTAGATCTCTTCGGGCGTGCCGAGCTGACAAATCTGTCCTTTGTCTAACACTGCCATGCGGTCTGCCATAGCGAGCGCCTCCTCCTGATCGTGGGTAACGTAGACAGCGGTTAATCCGTTTTCTTTTACGATCCGTCGAATTTCTGAGCGCATTTCGAGCCTGAGCTGAGCGTCGAGATTCGATAAAGGCTCATCTAACAGAAGGCACTGAGGCTTGACTACGAGAGCACGTGCTAGGGCGACTCTTTGTTGCTGGCCGCCAGACATCTGGTCGACTCCACGATCAGCATAGCCATCGAGATGCACCATTTTTAGTGCCTCACCGACACGTTGCTTGATTTCATTTTTGGGGACTTTCCGCTCCTCGAGTCCGAAGGCGACGTTCTGACCGACAGTCATATGAGGCCAGAGAGCGTAGCTCTGAAAGACCATCGCGGCTTCTCTTTTAAAGGCTGGTAGCTTCGTCACATCACGCTCTCCAAAGTGAATGCCACCTGCGGTCGGTTCCTCGAGACCAGCAATGCAGCGGAGAAGAGTCGTCTTCCCGCACCCACTAGCACCTAGAAGGAAGAAGAGCTCTCCCTCTGTGATATCGAGAGAGACATCGCTTAGCGCCTGCACTTGCCCATAGTATTTATCTAAGTTCTTTACTGATATTCCAGCCATCTTCTTCTCTTCTACACAGCCACTATCGTGCCAGCAAACACTCCCTCACACTCTTTTGCATGTGACAGTCCCGTTTCTTGCGAAGTGCTATTAGAACATCTGAGCGAGAAAAATCTTATATTCGGAGCTTTGTCGTCCCTCTTTTGACGTATAATGTCCTCTCGTATGCGAATTGCAGTCTATGCCGGATCATTCGACCCACCGACAAATGGCCACCTGTGGATGATTCAGCAGGCCCTTGAACTCTTCGATCACGTCTATGTCGCGATCGGTGATAATCCGTCGAAAAGTTACACATTCACGCGTGACCAACGGATGGAATTTTTACAAGACGCCATCCCATCGTGCGAACGCCTAACGGTCTCGAACTTCGATAACCGCTATCTGGTCAACTACGCGAAGAGTGTAAACGCAACACATATCATACGTGGCATAAGAAGCCCTCAAGACTACGAATATGAGCGTGTTATGCGCAATATTAACGGAGATATGGCACCTGATATCCAGACCGTTTTTCTCATGCCTCCACGCGATATCGCAGATCTCTCCAGTAGCATGGTGAAGGGACTGGTCGGACCGAATAACTGGGAAGATGTTGTGAGGCGCTATGTGCCAACGAATGTTTTCGCAGCTCTCGAAGCGTTGTCTGATGATAATTAAGAAAGAACCTTTCCTTAAGGCCACCTCCGGTAACTTCATTTCTAAAAACAGACTCAGATTCCTCCATCTCAGCGTTGGTTTCAGACCTTATGAATTCATTCAAAAAGTCCAAAACCGCCTTGATCTGAGAAAATCTGAACCTGTTTTTGGATCGAAAGCAAATTACCGGATGTGCCCTTAATTGAGGTAATCGCACGGAGAGGTATTCTTGAATCTCTTCATATCAATACTCACTGGACAGAATCTAGTATTTGTTTAACAAGGAAACTGTAACTAACTCACACAAATCCTGTTGTATTAATGAAGCGCATTTCCATTCCCTCTGCTGTTTTTCTTTTCGCTAGTTCAGCTCTGTCACATTCAGCTATCATCGTCGTAGATGTGATTGATAGTGTATCGATCACTCTCTCTCATCTCGGTTCAGACAGCATTGCTTTGTCCGGCTTTCCTAGCATCAATAGAATCGATGTGAATGGAGATGGCTCCCCTGAAGTTCCGTCCGCGGCATTAAGTTCTACGAGCGCTTACTTTACGGATGGTAGCGCGACCATTACCCCTAGCTCATTTAGCACCAGTCGATTTTACGTCTCTTCTAATTCTTTTCAAAACGGAGCAGGACCTGGTTTAAACTACGCAAGATATGACCTAGACGGTGACCGAGTCTACGAGACGGTCGTAGAATTTGATTTCGGAGCTGATCTTGCGTTTTCTGATGATCTCATTACTCGTTATGCTTATGATGATGGAGCTGCTGCTCTAAGCATCCCTGATGCTGTGACGGAATTCAACCGTGTGCCTGAGCCTAGTTCTATAGCGCTTTTCGGCTTGGCTGGACTTGGATTACTCTTCCGTCGCCGCTAAGTTCGTCGACACGAATCATAACTCCACTGTCTGACCAGTGCGGAAGCTCTGGTCAGCGGCAAAGACGATGCGCATCGAGTTGAGAGCGTCTTCTAGGTGATCAGTGAGATCGAGGTCTTCCTGTATCGCCTTTAATAAATACTGCTGCTCTCGCAGACACAGCTCATCGTGGTCAGGCTCGCTCGCCATATCGATCCAGTCATCTTCTTTTACGAACTGTCCGTCTGGACCTAGGGCCGAATGATGAACTCGTAGTGATTCCGTCTGAGTATGCGCGTCCACGGAGGCTGATGCTCCTTCTGAGCCTGCAGTCTTCGCTGTGATCGTGACGCAGCCGGCCGGGCCTACGACATCTTTTACGAAAAATGCCGTCTCACTCATCATCGGCCCCCACCCCGCTTCATACCATCCGACGGAACCATTCTCGAAGGTCACCTGAAGCTGACCATAGTTTATACGACCTTCTGGTAATTCATCGCTGAGTCTGGCTCCGATGCTGCTGACCCTCACCGGCCGCGAGCCAGTCATCTGGCACATTACATCGACGTAATGGACACCACAGTCGATGATGGGAGAAATAGTAGACATCAGATTCTTATGAGTCTCCCAGGCGAGGCCACTCGATTGTTGATTCAGGTTCATACGCATGACGAGCGGCGATCCTAAGGTCTGGGCGACTTCGATGAAGCGTATCCAGCTCGGATGATGACGAAGGATATACCCCACAACGACTTTTCGCCCGAGCTGCCGAGCGAGAGAGACGATCTTTTCCGCGTCTTCTACTGTCGAAGCGATCGGCTTTTCGACAAAAACATCCGCACCAGAGCGCAGGGCTGCTTCGGCGTATTCCGCGTGAGTTTCCGGGT
>CALFDI010000167.1 GCA_937952875.1 uncultured Verrucomicrobiales bacterium | reverse complement strand
AAGAGCATCACCCAAGAGTTAAAGTCCCCCATGATCCTAAAAAGTATTCACAGGCAAATTCTCTGCAGAATGAGATCTTAGCGCTCAATGAGGTTGAGGTAGAGCAGACTGCAAAACTGCGTGAGAGCACCAAGTGGAAGACACCGGAGAGTTTAAAAATCTCCTCTTCGAAGGTGAAAATTAAAACGAAAAAGGTAGACGGACGTCTTGAGTTTCAGACGACTGGAACAGTCCCTGTTGGCACAGTATTAGATTTTAAATTCAACGTCTCCGAAGACATGTGGCCTCTTACAGCTATCCACATGGAGGTTATGCCTGAGGATATGGAAAAGGCGATTCATTCCGCCGAATGGGCTGGCACTATGTCACACGTCTGGATGAGTGTGCGCCAGCCAGATACGAAGAAATTCGTAGATGTTCCAATCAAGATGGTGTTAGGTGATGATGCAAATCCTCCCCTTGATCCGCAGCAGTCTCTAAATAAGAAAAGTAAAGAAGGTTGGGGGCCCCACACTAAGATTTATCGTAAGAGGAATGTCGTTTTTCTCCTTAATGAGCCACTCGATGTTCCTGTAGGGAGTCAGGTGAAATTCCATATACTACACCGTATTAATTACCTCGCTGCATTTCCTCTCGTGACTCGCCGCGGAACCTTTGCTGTGAGTGATGATACTGCTTGGTTGGACTGGTATAACTCTGAGGAAACCAAAGCACTTCACCAGAAGCGAAAAACTGCTAAAGCGAAGCTTAAAAAGATCCCATCGGTCAATCTTCCGATTATGGCTGAACTGCCTGAAAAGCTCTCCCGAGATATGCGCATGTTCGATAAGGGGAACTGGCTGGAGAAGTTAGATAAATCTCTTAAGCCGAACGTCCCAGCATCACTGAATACGTTTAATCCAGTAGATTCAGATAAGCCAACACGCTTAGACCTAGCTAAGTGGATGGTCGACCCGAAGAATCCACTCACTGCTCGTGTCGCAGTGAACCGTATATGGGAGCAGATCTTCGGCTACGGCATCGTAGTCACGCTCGAAGACTTTGGCTCATCTGGCGAACTGCCTAACCATCCAGCTCTTCTGGATGATCTAGCTGTTCGTTTCCGCACTGAGATGAAATGGAGCACTAAGACTCTCATCCGAGAGCTGGTTCTCAGTAATGTGTATCGCCAATCTGCAAAAGTGACGAAAGAGGCTTCTAAGCGTGACCCTCGTAACTACGATCTTGCGCGCGGTCCACGTAATCGTCTGACTGCTGAGATGATTCGAGATAATGCTCTGGCTGTTTCCGATTTACTCGTAACTAAGATTGGTGGAGGAGTGTCTTATCCGCCGATTCCAAGAGGGGGATATACTGCCGCAAGTAATCGTAAAGACTGGCATACGAATAAAGTAGGAGATGAGAAGCGCTACCGTCGTGCCATCTACACGTATGGAAAACGGAGTAGTCCATATCCTAGCCTTATCGCATTTGATGCTCCTAGTCGGGAGGTGTGCTCAACTCGACGGATCACGAGTAATACACCGATTTCAGCTCTCACGACGTTAAACGATCCTGCTTTTACTGAGAAGTGTGCAGCTCTCGCTCGCAGAGTGAGCGAGGCTAAGCCTGATGATTTAGCTGCACAGCTTAAAATGGCATATCAGCTAACCACGTCTAAAGACTTGGAAGGAGAGAAGTTTACTCTCGTTCAAGATCTCTACAGAAACGCAAAAAAATCATATGATGAGCAGCCTAAATTGGCGCAGCAGCTCGAGGCGGATTCGCATATCGCAGCACTCATCTCAGTCGCCACGGTTCTTCTGAATTTAGACGAATCTTTGACTAAATAGTAAACCAACTTAACGTATAGAAATTTAACATGTCTGCCATATTTCAAGAAATCCAGCGGAGAAGCCTTCAACACAGCACTCGTCGTGAATTCCTTCGCGATAGTGGTGTCGGTCTTGGAGCGACTTGGTTAGCTATGCAGGGCACAAATGCTTTTGGTGCGACTCCTGTTAGTATCAATCATGATCCCCAATCGCCACTTGCACCAGTGGATCCACAGCTTTCACCAAAAGTGAAGCGTGTGATCTTTCTTCACATGGTTGGAGCGCCTAGTCAGTTAGAGCTTTTTGATTACAAGCCTGAGCTGGCAAAATTAGATGGGAAAGACTGCCCGAGTGAATATCTCGAGGGGCAACGTTTTGCCTTCATTCAAGGTGTGCCACAGATGTTAGGTCCTGTGTATGACTTTAGTCAGCACGGTGAGTCCGGCACATTCATGTCAGATCGCTTGCCGCATCTCTCAAAAATCGCTGATGAATTGACTTTCATTAAGACGATGACGACGGACCAATTCAATCATGGCCCAGCTCAGCTTATGGTTCAGTCAGGGAATCAAAACCTTGGTTATCCATCGATTGGTGCATGGACGACTTATGGTCTAGGCACGGAAAATCAAAATCTTCCAGGTTTCATCGTTCTTCTCTCAGGCGGTATTCCACGTGTGGGTAAATCACTCTGGACATCTGGATTTTTACCATCGGTCTACCAAGGAGTGCAGTGTCGTTCATCGGGTGATCCGGTTCTCAATATTAAAAATCCGAGAGGCGTGAGTTCATCGATTCGTCGTTCGGCACTCGATTCTCTTAATCAACTGAACCAGCAAACTTATAATGAAATGGGTGACCCTGAAACAGTCACGCGTATGGCTCAGTATGAAATGGCCTTCCGTATGCAGATGGAAGCACCTGAAGTCATGAATATTAATGACGAAACGGCTGCTACTCTGGATGCTTACGGCGCGACACCTGGTAAAGAGTCGTTTGCTAATAACTGTCTTCTTGCCCGTAGACTCTGTGAAGCAGGTGTTCGCTTTATCCAACTTTATGATATGGGCTGGGACTCCCACGGTGCAGCTAAGTCTGAAGCTCTTAACGGTGGATTCGTCGGTAAGTGTGAGAAGATGGATAAGCCTGTCGCAGCTCTGATTACAGATCTTAAACAGCGTGGTCTACTAGATGAAACGTTAGTCGTATGGGGCGCTGAATTCGGTCGCACGCCGATGCAGGAAAATCGCGGTGGTCGGAAAATGGCTATGCTAGGGCGAGACCACAACCCAAATGCATTCACCTACTTCATGGCTGGTGCAGGTGTGAAAAAAGGAATGAGCTATGGTGAGACGGATAAATACGGCTATCACGTAAAGAAAAATCCAGTTCATATCAGTGACTTCCACGCCACTCTTCTGGAGCTCTTAGGGTATAACCACAAATCTCTCACTGTGCCATTCCAGGGACTCAATCAGAGATTGACCGGCGTTAAAGAGGCAAAGGTTGTTCGTGATATCTTAGCTTAGTAATCAATCGATTATTCTATTTAATAAAAAG
>CALFDI010000166.1 GCA_937952875.1 uncultured Verrucomicrobiales bacterium | reverse complement strand
AGTAAATACTGAGCTTCTTTGAGATCTAAAACAGAGTTTTGAGGTAATCCGGGCTTATCTGCTAGAAATTGCTGGATCGCAGAAACAGCGGGAAGACTGTGAGGTATGAGCATTCTCACAGAACGACGTTTCCGTTCGCTCTTTCCAGAAATGATATCTCGTAGATAGGATTGCAGTTGATCCTCAGATAACGCCGATAATTTATTTGTGATGGGACCTTCTAGGCCAGCCCATTCTTCCCATAGCACGAGCGACTCTGCATTAGATGGGTCATTTTTTTCGAGCCATGGATTAAACGAGAAACTTGAGTCCGCTGCGACTTCTAGTAATTCGAGTGCTCCTAATCGAATAGCTAATTGCTCATGAGTGAGCAGTGTGACGAGTTCTTTTCTGGGGTAAGTATCACGACTTGCTAGTGCTGTCTGAATAAGTTCACGTTTCGCAGGTTGACTGACTTCACGTGCAGCCCATTGCCAATCAGCAGGCGTTTCAGTGCCATCGGTGATACGCGTTAATTCCTGCTGAGCACATAGGGGCCATGTGCCGAAGAGGAAAAGTAATGAACAGAGAAAGAAGGTCTTCACAAAAAAGGGTGGCGTTGTTGCGCAGTGATAGGGAGAGTGCGGGCTACTTAGTGGAGGAGGGCGTAAGCGAAAATGTTAGCGTTAACTCGGACCGAGTTAGAAATTTCATTGCCGCCTCAACAACAACACCCTTCGGTATTCGAAGTATCATTGAGACCATCAGATGCAAATGCGACGACGAGCTTTCCATTTAGCGTGATTCCTTGAAGTCGACCTTCGCCACCATAGCTCAGAGGGAGATTTTTCACCTCGCTGACTGTGCGGAAGATCGCGTGATCCATTGGGATGTCATGAAGAGCATCTTTTCCAAAGATGCGTTTGATCTCGCGACGAAACGCCTCGGCCCAGCTTTTGTTAGAACAGCCTGGGGAGGCGAGCATGAAGCCGCCATTCTCTAAATACTTTTTGAGGTTTTCTCTCTCTTTAGATGTGAGGTTAAAATCATCTTCCCCAGTCATGATAACGAAGGGGAATTTGAAGAGTTCGTCAGCAGCCATCTTAACAGCCTTGAATCGGCGCTCTGTCTTAATGCTTGTCTTCTGCTGCACACGGCTGAGGAATTCATCGCTAAAACAGCGGGACGTTTTCGTGCCAGCATAGATGAGGTTTCCACACTGCACCGCGCCTTCCTTCGCGAAAAGAGGCAATGAGAATGCCAATAAGAGTAAAAATAATTTTATCATAAGACTGTGGTGTTATTGAGTGGGTGTGAAATACAGCTTAAGAGCTGTTCGATATTTTTCCGGAATGTTTTCGGGGATAATAGTGCTTTCAGGAGCTGTCTCTGCAGACTCGTTTTGTATGGTGCTGTTCGCCGTCTCTGCCGAGTCACCAGATTGACCGCGTCCAGCTAATCCATCACCTGTTCCGAGAGATGAAGTGACTTGAGAATTTGAAAATTGCAGTCGATCTGGACCATACGCAGGAACATTGACGCTCGTGCCTGCAACAGAATAGCCATCTTGACCAGATCCGCCACCACCTCCACCTGTCCCACCAGAGCCGCCTTCACCCATATCACGGGTTGCCTGCGCCATGAGAGCCTGCATCATTTGCTGGAGAGTTGAGTTTAAGTCCTGCTTCAAACTGAAGCGAGGCGGGCTTTGCCCTCTAGCGGCTTGTCAGAATCCATTGTCCGGTTCGTCTAGTAATTTCGTCATCAGTTCATGCGCTAATTTCGCTTTGCGGTAGGCGACGAGTGATTGCCCGTTTTGAGCCGCTTCAGAAGCGGACGTCATAGGGCCAGGGATGTCTAACTCTTTCAGTGCGACCAGAAATTTAATCACATCTTGTTTTAGCACGGCTGCTTCGGGGGGTAAGTGCTCTATGCGTTCGACGAGGTTATCCGCCAGAGCCATGAGGTCTTGTCGGTTTTTCTCTTGGACATTTGAGAGCCCTTCGAGACGTGCAGCCATACCTAGATTTCCCGAGAATACACTTTTCACGACTTCATCGAGGCGTTTAACAATAGACTCTTGAGACAGAAGTAAGCGTTGGTATTCGGCCGCGAGTTCTAAGACATCAGCTATCTTTTTTACCGTTTCCGCATCTTGCTGGACTTGTGCTGCCTTTTCATTGGCGACACCGAGGCGTTCTCGCATTTTCTTAAGAGCTTCCTGTTTTTTCTCAGCTGGAAGAGCTCCGAATCCTTGAAGATCCGCTTCATTTTGTTCCAAGATTGCAGCGGCCTGACTAGCGGCTTGATGGAGTGACTCTTCCATAGCGAAGGCTTTGAAATCAGCGGCTAATTTTTTCGCTAATTCTTTCGCTTCACGGTGAGTCACTTGCGATTCTTTGATCGCCTTGTTTTCTGTTTTCTCGTCTGTGGCAGAGTTAAGATTTTTGAGCGCTGTTTTACTCTTATTTAAAGCGGCTGCTAATGCGTTATAACGCGCAGTGAATTGCTTGAGTTTAAAGGCGAGTCGTAAACGCTCAGCGTAATCTTCTTCACTAATAATCTGCACACGAACGACGTCTGATACGCCGACTCCTAATAAAGATGGATTTCGGTCTGTCGCTTCTAAGTAGAATTCTAAAATCTGCCCAGGTTCTACGCCTAGAGTATTTAGGACTAAAGAATCTTTAAAGTCATAGGCTTTACGACTTAATCCACTGGCCAGTTGGATACTTCGATCTCGATAACCTACTAGAGTGCGGACAAGTGATACGGAGGATAGTCCATTGTCATCAATGGCCTCACCGGTCATAGCAATCTCTGAACCGGGAGTGGCTAAAACAAGAGGCTGAGGTTCATCGATTGTCAGAAGTGGCGCTTCATCAGCAACGGTGCGTAGAGTGAATTCCAAAGGAGAATCTGCAGGCGTAGAACGGATATCACGAATGACTGCGGAGATAGTAGATGAACGATGCACCTCAAACGTGAAGGCGAGAGTTTTACTCTCGACCAGTTCTGCTTCAATTTGGCGCGAAGGAGATGTTTGTTCAAGATTTAGCTCACTTACGCTGAGTTCACCGCTCGAAAGAGGACGATTACTCGTAATGTCGAGCCGAACTGTTGAGCCTTCGGGAATTTTTATTTCAGAGGATTGCAGAGTGAAGGTCTGCTCAGGTTTATACGTGTAGCTCGGAGGAGTCACTGTGACCTGCACGTCGGAAATCTGAGGTTGATAGAGGATATCTAGAGTGTGCCACGCGCTCCGTGCCTTCCCCGTGCTAAAAGCAAACTCCACGGGCGATACTGGTGACTCAAATGTCCGAGCGAAAGATCCTGCATGTTGTTTGTAGGTGGCGACTTTTTCAATCTTACCTGATTTTTTATCGCGAATCAGGCAAAAGACATCATCGGTCACATCTCCACCTGTGATATCTACTTCGATCGTAGTATCTTCTTGATAGAGAGCATTCGGCGTTTCGGGAGAGACGGTAAAAACGAGATGGCTAAATGGAGCGATATCGAGCGAAGGTCTGAGGATGCGCTGTGCAATCGTGCGAAAGGCTAGTGGCTTGGCAAAATGGAGGCCTATCAAGCAGAGTAATAAAACAGCCAACACAATGCTAAAGCGCTTAAAGAGTCGCAATGGAACCTTTGCCTTGAGCGGTAGAGTCGACAGCTGTTCGCTAGCCTCGTTCAACGTGCGGGTGAGATGGAATTCCTGCATCTCTGTCTCCGCGTCTAGACTCGCGAGGTGAGTGGCTGCGAGTGTGCGTTTTCTTTCATCCTCTATAGCAGTGTCAGCCAAGATCGCTGACACTGATTTTTTCGCTCTTGCGATTTTATAAAGCACTCCCGCAGATCCGATCGTAATGATGCTCAGAAAAATCGTATTGATGAGTGTGCGGGCATTGGAAGACAGAGCGAGCGTATAATCAGTCCAGCCGTATATTAGACCGGAGAGAATCAAGATGATCAAAACACCTACTATTAGCAGACACACACGACCAAGGCTGCGTTGGCGGTGGAGCTGATTAAGAGTCTGAGTAAACGTATTCATTCTTGGGCGT
>CALFDI010000165.1 GCA_937952875.1 uncultured Verrucomicrobiales bacterium | reverse complement strand
TTTTCTCTGCTCCGAGATGGGAAGTCTGAGTTGGAAGCGAATGTTGAACGGGTTCCCGTCACCCGAAAAGATCTACTAGAGGTGCTTCCTACAGCAGTCGAAATGTCAGAAGGTTTGGCCATTAACGGCCAGCTCGTAGGGCAATACCTTTTAGCCAAAGCGATCAAGACTGCTGGATATCGTGCTGTTCTATCAGGAGAAGGTGCTGATGAAGCGTTTCTTGGCTATGCTCATATAGTAGCTGATCAGAATCCTGCGACTAAACTAAATCACCCTTTGCAATGTGGCCTGATGCTTCCTTCTGGATCAGAAGGGATACCTTTACCTCCGCCGAAAGGGATGAAACTGTGGCCGAGTTTTATGGAAGCTAAGTATGGATTTTGTTCACGCTTCCGTCCATTGCTCTCAACAGATTTTAGAGAAGATTTATCGAGTGTGGAGATATTCAATGAGACTCTGGAACGCCTATATGAGTGTCAGTTTGATTTGTCTGAGAGAGATCAGGCTCATCAAAGTGGATGGATGTGGACTCGCTTGGCTCTTAGTAATGCGATTCTAAAGACTCTAGGAGATGGCACTGAGATGCCTCACGGGATAGAGGGGCGTGTTCCATTCTTAGATCATGATTTCTTTGAAAAGGCTTGGAGTATTCCGGTGGATAAAAAGATTACCGGAGATCAATCAAAAGTGATTTTCCGAGAAGCTACACAAGGACTGCTTCCTGAGAAAATCAGTCAAAGACCTAAGCATCCATTCCTCGCTCCACCTTTATTAGGTGACTCTCATGTTATTTCAGAAGTTCGCGATATCCTTAGTAGTTCAGATTTTTCTCAGCTCACTTTTTTTGATCAGGCTGCGGTGCTTGAGTGGTTTGAAGGCGTTGTTTCAGGCTCTGCTCAGCAACAGCAAGAAGCCGACCCTATTTTGCAGACCATCTTGAGCTGTCTATTTCTCCAAAACGCATACCAATTGACTTTATGAAAACTGAATGGTGGAAAAAATTCTACGACCAACATCTTGCTCACATGCTTCTCCATCCAGCTGCTGGGGATGATTCGAGTAAGACCTGCGATTTTTTGATTAATGCTCTACAGCTAAAAGAGGGAGATAGAATCTTCGATCAATGCTGTGGGACAGGGAGACTGGCTCTGGAGTTAGCTCAACGTGGCTTCGATCTCACGGGGATAGATCTAGCTGAAGGCTATATTGAAGAAGCGAAGAAGGCTCAGGTTATACGGACGCATTTTGAAGTGGCTGATGCCTTTCTCTACAAAACTGCTAAGCCTTGTGACGCAGTGATTAACTGGTGGACGAGCTTCGGATATTCTCGAGAAGATGAACAGAACTGCCAGATGCTGACTCGAGCTTTTGAATCCTTGAAGCCTGGTGGTTATTTAGCGATGGATTATATGAATGTGCCGAACTTGTATCGGCACTTCCGTGCATTAGTTACAACAGAACGAGAGGGGGATTCTGGAAAAACCACATTACATCGCCACAGCGAAATCGATCTGTTTAACGGTCAGTTATTGAAGAAGTGGCATTACATTTTGCCTAATGGAGAAAGTGTAGAACATGAGACATCGACTCAGCTCTACACACCGCCTCAGTTGGTGGAGTTTTTTAAACGTTACGGATTCACTGAAATTCGCTTGATAGGTGATATCGATGGATCGGATCTCACATTAGAAAGTCCACGCTGTATTATCATAGGAAGGAAGCCGCTCGCATGACTCCAACATTCACTCACAAAATTCCCGCCGATAATCTCGACACTCGATCACAGATTTTTCAAGGGCAGACCTTTATAGGTGACTCAAATGAGGTGAGCTTGAAGCTCATCGAAAACGTCAAGAATTTGATTGCTGAGAAACTTGAAACGGATGATATCCGCCGTGCTCACTTGACGCTCTCTGATGATGATTTTTTTCAAAGAATGGGTGAGCTGCGTCGAGTCTTTTATTTAGAGGGTTCTTATCACCAACTGCTCCGAGATTTGATTGCTAGCTATGGCTTTGATCCCACTCGCTGTGCATTTGATCCCATGCGGATTCGAGTCATTTTACCGGGAGGTCATCATAACCCAAAGGCTGCTCCTGTCTATTATGCTCATCGTGATACCTGGTATTCTCATCCGCAGTCTTTGATCGTGGGCTGGACTCCGCTGCATGATCTGAAAGAGGAAGAAACCTTTGAGTTTTATCCCGAAGAATTTGATTCAGCTGTCCCTAACGACTCCGAAATTTTCGATTACGCAGATTGGATCAAAGATGGTCCCGCTTTGAAAATTGGCTGGCAGAAGAATGATAGTGGATTGACCGGTGGTTACCCTCAGTCCCTTTTGGAAACGCCGCCGAAAGAGGCAAAGGGTTTTTCGATTAATGCTGGAGAGACTCTCTTATTCGCAGGATCTCAATTTCACAAAACGCGTGAACAGGACTTGGGCACTATTCGTTATAGTCTCGATTTTCGCGTAGTTCACTTAGACGACGTATCCTCTGATAGAGGCGCACCTAATGTCGACAACCGTTCAAAAGGGAACATCCTTGCTGATTATATCCATCCTGTCTCTGCGTGAGTATTCCTCTGACATTAGCTGAGGAGGTTTTTCGTATAGCGAAGAGCTGTCCTGACGAGATCGCCTTCGAGGAACTCGGTGGAGATCGTGTGAGTTATCGTGAGCTTTGGCTTGCTGCATCAGCTTTTGCTAGGCAGATGGAGACCTTAGACCATTCTACTCGTGTCGCTTTATGTTTTCCTAAAGGGCTCGCTTTTATTTCGTCTCTCTTGGGAGCTTGGTCTCAGGGAATGACTCCTGTGATACTTGATCCTGATTGGCCGTTAGAGCGGAGAAATCAAATCATGAGTGACGCTGAAGTGAGCCTTGTTTTACAGGATCTTTCTTCTGAGCAGTCAAGTGCAGTTACGCCGAAAAGCTTTTCACCAGAAACACCCGCATATGTGATTTATAGCTCAGGATCTACGGGGAAGCCCAAAGGGGTTTTGGTCCCTCATGCAGGACTTGTCTCGATGCTGAGTCAGCAAGTGGAGGCATTTAGAATGTCCGTTAATACTCGCTCTTTGTGGATGCATGGAGTGGCCTTTGATGCATCAATTTCTGACGTGGGAACGGCTCTACTGAGTGGTGCGACTTTGTGCTTAGGAAATTCAGTAGATCAATTTTCTCCACGCGATTTTTTGCGTTATGTGGAACGTTCCCAGATTTCACATATCGATATACCTCCGTCGTTACTGTCGATTTTAAATGCGAACGAGGCCCCGCTCTGTCTCAAGTCTCTAGTCATCGGAGGCAGTGTATGCCCACCTGATCAAGTGAGAGCTTGGGCTAGCCAAGTTCATCTAGTGAATGTTTACGGTCCGACTGAAGCGACGGTGTGTAGTAGTATGATTGCCTGTGGCACAGACTGGGATGAACCGCTCATTGGAAACGCGATTGAAGGAATCTCATATCATGTGGAGAATGACGAGCTCATCATATCGGGAGATGGAGTGGCCTTCCGTTACCTGAATCAAGAGGCTCTTAGCGCTCAGAAGTTTTTTCTCTCCGAGGGGGTTCGTTCATTCAAAACGGGAGATCGAGTTCGGGAAAATGCACAAGGACAGTTGGTCTTTCTTGGCAGGCTTGATCGGCAGTTTAAGAAACAAGGAAAGCTCATTTCTCCAGAAGAGATCGAAGCGCGAATTTGTCAGCATTGTGATATTCATGAGACTTACGTGTCTTTAGATGGAGTGAATCTCCGTGCTTGGATTCAGACGGATTTGGATGAGCCTCCTTCAGGCTTAAGATCTCAGCTACAGAAGGATTTACCTGTGTGGATGATACCAACGCATTGGTTAGTAGTAGATCAAATGCCACGTCTTTCCAGCGGGAAGATCGATGCCGAAATGTTAAAAGAAATCTGTCGTAGTAAAGAGGTCAAGACGCCCAGCGAGTCGCTGATATTGGAGACAATGCGTGAAATCCTAAATTTTCCAGATTTCGGCATAGATGATGATTTTTTTGGAACTGGGGCTGATTCTCTGTCAGCTATGCGTTTTCTTGCTGCGATGGATGCAAAGGGGATTTATTTAACTCCAGATGGGCTGCATCGCCATAGAACAGCTCGGCTATTATCAGCTCATTACGGTTTGGCTGATGGCTATGAACGCTCAAATGATGAGCTTCTCGCTGAAGTTTCTTTAGCAACTAAACGCCTTATTCCTGTGTCTGCTGATCGCGTTCAAAGGGAGCACATATCTCACCTCCTATTGACAGGATCTACGGGCTTTCTTGGCAGTGCCATTTTAGGGGAGATGTTATCTCGTTCCGAAATGCCTGTAACTTGCCTCGTGAGGGGGAATGTAGATGAAGCGGAAGCTCTCATTCGGAGGAAGCTCAGCTATCATGGATACAACGGAGGTCGATTTGAGCTAATGCAGGGTGAGTTAACGGAGCCTCAGTTTGGATTGTCTGATAATGACTGGATTGCTCTAAGTAATAAATGTTCGCACATCGTGCACTCTGCCGCGGCTCTTAATTCTCTAGCGTCTTATGATGACCTCTATGACGCCAATGTGAAAGGAACGGAAACCATTTTAAATTTACAAAGGACAGGGCGAGCTAAAAAACTCAGCTACATTTCTACGCTCTCGGTATTTGTTGATGCTACGCCACTGCCGGAGGTTTGTTTAGAAAGTGATTTTTTGGATCTTAATACTCAGGTCTATGGAGGGTATGCACAGACGAAATGGGTGGCTGAAAAACTCGTGAGACGCTCGTCTGTAGATACCATGGGAGTCACTCATATTTTGAGGTTAGGACTTTTAACTGGTAGTGCTAAGACTGCGTATTCTGCTGCAAACGATGGTTTCACCAG
>CALFDI010000164.1 GCA_937952875.1 uncultured Verrucomicrobiales bacterium | reverse complement strand
TACAACGAACCCCAAAAACACTATTTTTTTAGTAGAAAACAAAGTTTGCAGCAAAATCTGCAACTGATCATGCGGCTTAACCAACTGTAGACCTTCGCTCTCTTGGTAATCAGCAAGCAAAAGGGCCTGATCCTTTAGACTGTTAGGAAAGACCAGAGCTGCACTCAACGGAAAATCCATCTGGTCACCGTGAAAGTGAAAACTATCAGCATTCTCTGCAGTAATTTGGGTAAATCTCTCAACTGCGTCATGTGCCCCATCATCTGAAACGACATCATGACCATGACCGAGCCCCTCAAGTATCCAGGCTGTCTCTAAACTGACAAAAATAGCCTCATCATCAGTAGAAAAACGTTCATCTAGTATTCCGACAACATGCATCAAGAGAGGATACGCACCAGCTAGGTCAAAGATATTCCCTGGAGTCGAAGCAATCGTATCCCCCACGTTTAAGCCTTTCTCCTCTGCTACACTTGAGCCAATGACGCATTGCCCAATCATTTTCACTAAAGAGCCAGTATTTATATTCAGATCTCTTTTTTCAAAATAGGCGGGCTCTGTTCCTACGATAGGATATTCCCCAGCACGGAAGACTACGTGCAACGGGATGACTTCAGCTCGCTTTTTTTCCGCTAACACTGCGGCATCTCTATAGGCGAGGGTTCGTGTCTTCTGCGGTGTAAAATACAGACTATTCAGAGCCAGCTCCACCTCACTCCCCTGCCTCCCCATGATGAGCGGGGTAGACTCTGCACGCTGCATGACGACACGCGTAGACTCTGCGACAAAAACATTCACCGCTAGAGGCAGATAAAGCATGAGCGCGATCGAAAAGACCAAAGCTAGAGATCGCCATGGCTTATCTGTGAGATAGCGCCATGTGAGAAAAAATAGCCCTTTCACACCGCCTCCTTTCCACTGAGATCAGCAAAGGTGATCACTCGATCAAACTCCTCTAAAACGTCACTATCATGCGTCACAACAATGACCGCGCACTTTTCTTGCTTCGATTGCTCTAGTAATAGTGATAATACTTCTTTCTTCCTAAGAGGATCGAGATTCCCAGTGGGTTCATCAGCTAGGATCAACTTAGGCTGAGCCATCAACGCCCTACAAATAGCCACCCTCTGGCGTTCACCTTGAGAGATCCGTCTAGGAAGGCGTTTGAGTAAATGAGTGATCTCAAGACGCTCAGCTAGTGCATTAGCCCGACCGCTCTCTTGCCTTTCTCCTCCTATTAGATAAGGAAGCTCTATATTCTCCCGAACAGTTAAATACGGAATCAGCTCGAATTCTTGGAATACTAGCCCTATAGAATTGAGGCGAAAGCTCTCTAAATTTGTAATATCACTTAAATCAACTCCATCGATTTGTATCGAACCTGATTTCATCTGACGAATTCCTGCAATCAGCTCGAGAAAAGTCGTCTTCCCACAGCCGCTGGGCCCGACCAGAGCGACAGACTCACCTGCTGCCAACGACAGATGCTCGATCTCCACAGAGAACTGACTCCCTGGATAACTGAAAGCTAAATGACGAACCTCAAGCATTACTTTTCTTCAATACGCTCATTAAGCCGAAAGTGCATGCCCTTCCAGCTGCCATTATGAGCAACAAGGCTCACATCCGCTCTATGACTATGTTTCACCTTATGAAAGTGTCCCCAATGCCCCATTTCTCCTAAAGTCGTCCAATCAGTGCGGACGAGAGACTTCTCTCCCTGCTTTTCTAGTATTTCCGCTGTATTAATCGTAACGGACCTCACCCTGACACGAGAACCTTCGCGTTCACGCATACCCATTGCTGCAGCAGCCTCGAGAAATGAAGCCTCTAGAGCGTCACCGCACAAAGACTGCTCCATCGCATCATACTGAGCTTCTCTATCTGTAAACTGATATGCGTAATAAACCCCTTCCAGCACACGTTTCACCGTAGTTGCAGCATCAAACTCCTCTTCACTCGAATCTCTCATTCCTAGAGGAAAGCATCCTACGAAGAAAAGAATAGTAGCACCAGAACCGACCATTATCGCGACATATCGCTTCCCCTTCTTTAACAGGAAGAAAGCAACGACTAATAAAAGCAGCGACGCACACATCAGAGCGCGCCGTAGAATTGACACCTTACGCCCCTGATCCACTTGAACAGGAACTGGAGTTTTTCTGAGATTAGCAGCCAGGCGAATCTCTGCATCCATCTTCCCCGTTTCACGCTGCACTTGGACAGTTCGCGTGCCTAATGTATCGGCCAGACGTATCGGTATAATTTCGATATTACTAGGAAACTTTGCCCACTCGACATCTATCTGAGACTTCAAGGATGGCAAGGGAGCCACCCATGTGACCGTGATCATGAAGTCATCCACAGACAGGCTCTGTTCAGGCAGGAGAGGCTTGAATTCATTCGGATCAGGTAAGATGAACTGCACCCCTACTTGTTGAAATGCATTCTCTCGACCATCTATCCAGACCTTTAGCGTCTCAGATAGTTCATCTGAAATATCAGCCTTCCAACTGTCGCGCGTAGCGCCATCTACTACGTCTCCGTCTTGGATCCCGAGCGAAACACCCAATCCATCTTGCAATGTGAGCGGGCGGATAACGATTTCTTTCTCCAGCTCCCACCCAGTCGCATAAATGGCAGCGCTCACATCAGTCACGATGATCTCCCTCCCCCTCTGCGCCACAACAGGCACGAGGGAGATTAAGAGTAAAGTGACCAATCTGAGAATCATAGCCTCACTACTAGACGCTAGCAATTTGCTTCAGCAGCTCACCACTTAGACGAATACCTGCCTCAAAGTTTGCGACTGGAAAGTTTTCATTAGGAGCGTGGATACGGCAGTCAGGTAAGGCGAGGCCTAACAGCAGAGTATCGACGCCGAGGATTTCTTTAAAATCTTGAATAATCGGAATGCTACCACCTTCACGGATAAGCACGGGCTCATCACCGAAGGCGCTCTTAAGCGCTGCTTGCGCTGCTTTACCATAGCGGGAGTGTGGATCTGCGAAGTAAGGCTTTCCACCATGCCCGTCTTCTACCTCGACTGACACGCCCTCTGGGCAATGTTTTTCAAGATGCGCTTTCAGCTTTTCTAAAATCTCGTGCGGTTCCTGATTCGGCACTAGGCGGCAGGTAATCTTCGCGAAGGCTTCTGCAGGCAGAACAGTTTTTGATCCCTCACCTTGATAACCGCCCCAGATGCCATTGATCTCAGCCGTCGGCCGTGCCCAGAGGCGCTCAGCGTTTGAATATCCCTTCTCACCGAATGGTGCAGATGAGCCTGAGACTTCTAGTAGATCAGCATCGCTCATTCCTGGGATCTCAGCCCACATATCCCGCTCCCACTGCTCTAAGGGCTTCACATTATCGTAAAAGCCCTCCACCTGAATAACTCCTTCTTTATCATGCAGAGAGGCCACCAGCTGAGCGACTGCTGTGGCAGCATTCGCAACAGCACCTCCATAGACACCGGAGTGCAAGTCTGCACGAGGTCCTTTCACAGTGATCTCAGCGGCTATAATACCACGCAGACCGTAGCCCATCGTCGGCACACCTTCTGCCACCATTCCTGTGTCAGATACAGCGATCACATCACAGGCGAACTCTTCTTTATTCGCTTCTAAGAATGGTCCTAAATGCGTGCTACCGATCTCCTCTTCGCCTTCGAAAACAAAGATGAGATTAACCGGCAATTCACCTTCCTCCTTGAGCAGTTTCTCTACGCCCAGAACATGGGCAAACATTTGGCCTTTGTTATCTGTAGCTCCTCGCCCCCAGATGATCCCGTCACGGATTTCGGGCTCGAAAGGCGGACTCTCCCATAGCTCGATCGGATCGACAGGTTGCACATCGTAGTGACCATAGATCATCACCGTCGGGCGCCCTTCTTTGTGTTCATTCCGTGCGGAAACGATAGGATGACCGGCTGTCTCATGTAGCTGGGAATTCAATCCCATAGAGTCCAATTTTTTCACCAAAAACTCAGCACACGAACGAACATCCCCCGCGTGTTCGGATGCTGTAGAAACTGATGGAAAGCGTAAAAACTCAAACAGCTGGTCGATATGATCTGACATGAGTGAAGCATCGCTACTCCTGCGAAAACTTCAATGCCTAGGTGATACCATAAAGCACTTTTAAGAAGCTCAAACCCCAAACGCTCAGCTAAAGCTGCCTGCCGAGAATCAAAAATCCAAAACGTCTTT
>CALFDI010000163.1 GCA_937952875.1 uncultured Verrucomicrobiales bacterium | reverse complement strand
TTTCCGAGTTTCGCCGCCTGGAGAGCCGCCTGACGAATGAAATCAACCGAGTTAATATCTGCAGCGCACTCGAAGAGGTCTGCGAGGGTCTGGCTCCCGAGACCAGAGTGAGGAATAGCGTTGAAGTGAGGACTAAGCACGAAAGCGGTTTAATAACTCGGCCTTCGCTATGCAAAGGTTAAGTGTGTCGCAAATGAACTCGTAATCTGGAAATCAGAATTCGAATTTATCTTCTCCTAGGATCTGAACTTCTGTCTCTAGCTCGATTCCTCGCTCCGACTTTGCCTTCATCGTCGCTTGGCGAATCAGATCGAGCACATCTGCAGCTGTCGCTCCTCCTGTATTGGTGAAAAAATTTCCGTGAATCTCTGAGATCTCAGCATTCCCCGAGTGAAGCCCCTTTAGGCCTAGCTCATCGATCAATTGACCTGCTCCGATACCAGCCTGTTCAGGATTTTTAAAAATACACCCTGCACTGGCGGCGATCGGTTGGCTTGTTAGGCGTTTCTTACGAGATTCATCTAACTTCCCTTGGATCGTCTCTGCACCATCGCGAGCCCCGACAAAGGTCGCCTGCATCGCATAGTTTCTCCGCAGTTCTGGGACATTACGGTAGCTAAATCCTATCTCGTCTTTGTTACGCGAGCGGATCTCATTGTCTTCATCGAGAAATGTGACTGAGATCACTTGATCAAAGGTCTCGATGCCCATGGCGCCTGCATTCATACGAAGACCTCCGCCAACATTCCCCGGAATGCCTTCCATCCACTCGAAGCCGCCGATGCCGGCCTTCTGCGCGACTGACGCGACTTTTTTAAAGCGCACTCCGACTCCAGCGACGATCGTCTCTCCCTCAGCATAGACTTCACTAAAGTCTCCGCCCTTCGGGTGAATAACAGCTCCTCGGATCCCTCCATCTCTTACGAGGAGATTCGACCCACGCCCAAGGATACGAACAGGAATGCTACGATCTTTAAAGTAATTCACCGCAGCAGCAAATCCTGCAAAGGTAGATGGCTCCACCCAGAATTGAGCAGGACCTCCTATCAGTATAGTCGTATGCTTCCGCATCGGCTCGTAGAGACGAATAACATCTTCATCAGACGCGGCCTGCACTTCCTCTACGACTGCCAGATCACGCGCAATTTTCGTGGCGACTTCATGGACATTCCCCGCTCCTAGCGTGATGAGAAGATCTCCAGGACGCAGCGCATTTCCTATCTGATAATGGGCTGTCGATATGTCAGGCGCTGAGAGGCACTTGACGCCGTCATGCTTTAGCACTTCATCAATGATTGTCTGCCCACTGACTCCTTCGATAGGAGTTTCACTCGCAGCGTAGACATCTGAGATAAAGACGAGATCAGCCTTAGCGAGAGCTTTACCAAACTCTGGAGCTAACAGCTGAGTCCTGCTGTAACGATGCGGTTGGAAAAAGACCACAGTGCGCTTTGGACTGAGAGTCTGAGCTGTCTGCAGCGTCGCCTCGATTTCTGTTGGATGATGGCCGTAGTCATCGACGATTCGGTAGTTCTCCGAAACATACTTTTTCTCAAATCTGCGACGTGCGCCGGCAAAGGTGGCGAGCGGACGAGCATAATCATCGAAAGGAACCCCGAGACCGTCATTGAGCGCTATCGCAGCGAGCGCATTTAGCACATTATGCCGACCAGGTATCCCTAGCTCCACGCGCCCAAGAACCTCTCCACGCCGAACAACGTCAAAGAGCGTGCGCCCACCGTGTTCTACGATATTTTCCGCACGAAAATCTGCTTTACCAAATCCATAGGAGACAGCGCCAGGATGAGAAGAGCAGACCTCTGTCGCATTCTCATCATCGCCACAATAAATGACCATCCCACGTGTCTGGCTAACAGTCTGACCGAAGACCTCTTTGATATGATCGAGACCAGTATAAAAATCGAGGTGTTCCGCTTCGATATTGAGAACGATCGTGTGTGCTGGACGATAGTTTACGAGTGTCCCATCGCTCTCGTCTCCCTCTGCGATCATCAGCGTCCCGTCCGGATCCCAATGAGCATTCGCTCCCAGGACAGGAATCTCTGCGCCTACGTAGTGGCAAGGGTTTTGCCCTGTTTTACGTAAAAGGTGAGCTCCTAGAGCTGACGTAGTCGTCTTACCATGCGTGCCACAGACGATAATCCCATCCCGTGTATGTAGGATAGCGGCCAGTAGCTCCGCGCGGAGAATGCACTGGATCCCAGCTTCTTCTGCAGCTTGGCGCGCTGGATTACTCGGCTTGATCGCTGAGGAGTAAACGACAAGACAACAGTCTTTGACGGCCTCTGCCGTGTGCGGAGTGGAAAAGGCTAATCCTAGCTTCTGCAGGCGCTGAGTCTCTCCACTGGTCACTCGGTCTGAACCACTCACATGGTGGCCCATACCTATGAGCAGACCAGCTAAGCCGCTCATCCCACTCCCAGCAACTCCGATGAGATGGACACGCATCGGCTGTGCTGCGTCCATGAGACGTTCACTGATCTTATCGAGCATCAATCGCCTCCTCCACTACTGATATGATTTTTTGCGCAGCATCTGGAACAGCCATGGCCTGCATCTTCCGCTGCATATCTGCAAAGACGCCATCTTGCAGCATCGACTTGATATTTTCTACCAAATTCTCCGTAGATAGATCAGATTCCTGCTTTAACAAACAGGCCCCAGCCTCGCTAAAGACCTCTGCATTTTTCGTCTGATGATCATCAGCTGCATATGGATAAGGCACAAGGAGGGCAGGCATACCTACATGGGCTAATTCCGTCAGACTCGACGCTCCAGAGCGGCAGATCGCTAGATCACTCACAGCAAAAGCTGCTGCCATATCATCGCAAAAATCAACGACTGTGTAAGCAGGGTTATCTCCTACGAGACCTTTCACACGCTCAGCATCAGCAGCACCAGTTAAATGGAGAAACTGCACATCTGGCAACTGCTGAGACGCCTCCGCCATGAGAGAGTTAAGATGCTTCGCCCCTTGGCTACCACCCATGATGAGGAGAGTTTTCTTAGCAGGATCGAGATTCCACTTCCGAGCCGCATCTTCGCGAGATGGAAGTGTATTGAGTTCCTTACGGACAGGCGTGCCGGTGACTTTGCATGTGCTTTTTGGAAAATATGATACAGCCGCCTCTAGCCCGAGAAGAACAGCATCACACCAGCGTGCTGTAAGACGATTCGCCTTTCCAGGCAGGGCATTCGAATCATGGACAAAGACTGGGAGACCAAGGGCATGTCCCGCATGAACAGGAGGAAGAGACGTAAACCCGCCCATGCCTATCACTGAAAGGGCGTTGTGCTTTTTGAGAATCTGACGGCACTTCCGGTCAGTCTTCCAGAGCTTCATGAGAAATGGAATCATCTTGAGCGAGAACGTCGAAGGCTTCGCGACAGCTGGAATCGTCTCGAATGAGAGGCCTCCATATTTGCTAGACGCCTGGGCATCGACTTTTTTCTCAGAGATCAAAAGAAGGGCATTTCCACCAGAAGCTTCCCAAGCCTCTGCAACAGCGATACCTGGAAAAAGATGCCCGCCGGTTCCACCGCAGGCGATTACAAGAGTTTTAGAGTCAGACACAGTGAATAATGAGATGCTGGGACTATGACGGAGCGAATGTGAGGAGCAATCTCTTTTCAATGAAGATAAACAGATCAAAAAATCTGGGAACACGAATAAGCGCAGACATCTTGAAAGCTTGCGGTGAGTGCCTAGGCTCACTTACTACTATGACTCAGTAAGCCCAATCATTCCACACATGTCGAAAAAGATCGAAAGCCAC
>CALFDI010000162.1 GCA_937952875.1 uncultured Verrucomicrobiales bacterium | reverse complement strand
GCATTTGAAGCGAGCGCTCAAAGAGCACTTGTCCAATATAACTTCACTGGCGGAGCGAGAGCTCAACGAGGTGGAGATAACCAAATCCGCTCAGCTATTCGAAATGGTGCCAACCGCACGAATACCACACACAGTAATTCTCGGACAGGAGCTAGCATCGGAACAGCGGTTATACGTTTTGTTAACTTCAGAGATAGTGGCCGCACTCTGAGAAATGCTTATGACGCATTGCTCGCCGGAAATCTCAGCGGACAGAGAGGTGATGAATCCAGACGCAGAGCTGACATGGCGATGGTTGTTTCCAATGGTGCTCTTGCAGGTATTCGCGGTGTAGCACAAAGACCTGGACCATACAGTGCTGTTGGATCTCGCTTCATTTCCTCTACAGTAACTCCTCATGAGATAGGGCATAATTACAATGCATTACACAGCCAGGCAGGCCCTCCAATCAGAGTTGGTGGAAGAACACGTTACACAGCTGTTCGTTCTGGTGTTAGCCAGAATGATCGTATCAACTACTACAGTAACCCAAGTGTAAGATACCGTGGACAGAGCACATCATGCTGCGGACGTAACAACGCCGCGCGTGTTCGTAACACTCGTAATGCACGCGCTAACCGCCGCTAATAGAGCATTCCTCTAATACTTAATTTTCAAAGTCCTCATTCCTTTAGGAGTGAGGACTTTTTTATGCAAAAGTCCAATATGCCTACGCCTACTTGAGCAAAGACTTCGCCATTTTCCTTGCTTCGTCTCCACCACCACCCAGCATTCTAACGAGTTCATCAAGACGAGCTTCACCAGTAACGGGTGCTAAGCGAGACATTGTCCGCCCTTCCTCAACATCCTTAGAAACTAAGAAATGCTGATCAGCAACAGCTGCGACTTGTGGGAAGTGAGTGATGGCGACAACTTGGTGAGTCTCACCTAGAGCTGCCATTTTCTGACCAACGGCACGGGCAATTTCACCGCCGACATTGGCGTCGATCTCATCGAAAACCATGAGAGGTGTCGCATCTTGACTCGCAAGGGCGCTCTTTACAGCCAGCATAACGCGAGAGATCTCTCCACTCGAAGCAACTCCACGCAGAGGCTTCAGAGGCTCACCTGGATTAGGCCCGAACATAAACTCTGTTCGCTCGAGGCCTGAGGCGGCAGGCTCTACTAGACGTTCGAGCTGAATCTCGAAGAGCGATTGTTTAAATCCTAAATCGACGAGGTGCTTGACGATTTCTTTTGCTAACTTTGGCGCTAACTTTTTGCGCTTAGAAGACAGCTTTGCACCAAGATCATTCACGTTTGCGCGGAGATCTCGGACTTCAGCCTCTAGTGTGTCTAAGACTTCACCACGATTTTCCATCGTGTGAAGTGATAGAGCTGCTTCTGCGCGATGATCTAACACATCAGCCAATGTTGACCCGTATTTGCGCTTCAGTGTTTCAAATGTATTGATGCGCTCCGCGAGTTCTCGCTCTTCTGCGGGATCAATCTCAAGTTCTGAGACATAGTCTTCGAGTCCGGCTTCTAGTTCGCGCAGCTCAACGACAACTGAATCAAGCCCAGCTAGCATATCTTCCGTTTCTGGATCATGCTTCTGTAGCTCATGCGACAGGCGCTGAAGCTCCGACAGGCGGTCTACGACATTGCCTTCTCCCGCTAAGATTTGCGAGGCTTCGCCGGCGACTTGCAGAAGACGAGTTGAGTTCGATGCACGTTTATACCGAGCTTCGATTTCCTCTTCTTCATCCGGCTTGAGATCAGCAGCATCGATCTCATCGACTTGGAATCTGAGAAGCTCGATCTCTTGGGCACCGGCACGCTCAGCATTTCTTAGCTCTTCTAGCTCGTCCTTCTTTTCTTTCCAAAGCTTCCACTGCGCGCGGTAGTCAGCGGATAGATCGAGCAGCCCTGCATAGGCATCTAGCATCGAGAGCTGTCTCTCTGCTGAGAGCAGGCCTTGGTGATCGTGAGGACCGTGAAGATCGACGAGATGTTCACCGAGTGATTTGAGAAGAGAAAGTGTGACGGGCGAGTTATTAATAAACTGGCGATTCGAGCTGTTCGCGATGATGCGTTTTACGATCAAAAGACCATCTTCGCAGGCGTTTAGCCCGCTTTCTTCGAGAGCTGTGTCGATTGATTCAGGATGAGGAAGCTGAAAGACGGCCTCTACAGAGCATGAAGTCTCACCCGTCCGGATAAGGCTCTTCTCTGCTCGCTCTCCTAGGACAAGCTTAAGAGCACCAGTGATGACAGACTTTCCAGCACCCGTTTCCCCTGTAACACCGAGTAGTCCTGGTCCCATTTCCCAATCCAGTTGATCGACGAGGGCGAGGTTTTGAATCTTTAACTGTGTGAGCATTCCGTTTTTGCAGAGTCCGCCGCACTATGCCAAGCTCTGCTGCATAAGCAAACGTCATTCACACAGATCTCCATCGTGCCTTCTACTCTTCCCCCTTCCTCTCTCACCTTTCTCGGCACCGGCACATCTGTCGGTGTCCCTGTGATCGGCTGTGACTGCGCGGTCTGCTTATCTGATGACCCTAAAAACACGCGCCTCAGATCATCCGTGATTTTACGATCTGGAGAGACCACTTTACTGGTAGATACCGGACCTGATCTCCGCCAACAGGCACTCACCCATCAGCTAACGGCTATCGACGCTGTTCTCTATACGCATGAGCACGTCGACCACGTCGCAGGCTTTGACGAGCTACGTGCCTTCTGTTGGCGGCGTGATGAGCCTTTACCACTTTATGCCACACCCGATTGTCTCAAGGCGCTGACTCAGATGTATGGCTGGGCCTTTGGAGGGCAGACACAGTATAAAGGCTACGTTCGCGTCGCCCCGATTGAGATTATTGCCCCCTTCGAGATCGCTGGTATTCGAGTCACTCCTCTGCCTGTTCTTCACGGTTCAGTCACAGTGATAGGCTTCCGTTTCGACCTGCCAGAAGGCGTATCGCTCAGTTATATTCCAGATATTAAAGAGCTCCCGCCAAGCACTCTTCCTCTCATAACTGATTCGGATATTCTCATTATCGATGCTCTCGGAGATAAGATTCATCCGACTCATATGAGCACGGGTGAGGCCATCCAAGTCGCTCGAGACGCGAACGTGAAGGCCACCTATTTTACCCATATGGGACATGGCGTTGATCTCTCCGGCCGAATTGATCTGCCACCTCACTTTTCATATGCCTATGATGGCCTAACTCTGCCTCTCTCTTAAAAAAGACACCACTTATGCGCTTTCTTCTATTTTTCATTTTTGTCTTCAGCTCGATCACTCACGCGAAGGAAATCAATGCTCAGCGAGTCGGAGTTATTTATAACTCAACAGTGCCAGAATCTCGCGAATTGGCTGAAGCATACGCACGAGCACGAAACATCCCTGCTACAAATCTCATTCCGCTTAGCCCACCAGATAAAGGCACAATCACGCGCGAAGAATATAACACGCACATTCGCGATCCACTGAGAAAGCACTTCTCTGTGAAAGGGTGGTGGAAACTCCAAAAACAAGCAGATGGCGTCACACTTCCCGTTCAGAAAAACATCGACGTGCTCGTCACAACACGTGGCATCCCCTTCCGCATCTCTCGAAAAGCACTGGCGGAAGGAGAGCCAGTGCCTAAGCAACAGTTCGGTAAAGCCAATGAAGCTGCCGTCGACTCTGAGCTTGTGATGATGGGTGTTTCCACCCTCCCTATCGGCGGATACCTACAGAATAAATTCTTCGAATCAAAGACGAGCTTTGCTGAGGCGAATCTTCCTTACTTATTTCTCGTAGGTCGCCTCGATGGCCCTAGCTGGGAAGACTGCCACCGCCTCTACCAGGATGCCATCGAGACGGAAAAGACAGGCCTGTGGGGGATGTGCTACTTAGATCTCTCAGGGAGGAATCCTGAAGGTGACAAATGGATCAATAACATTGGGATTCGGAATAAACTACTAGGCATTCCATACGTCATCGATACACATAAGCTCTGCTATCCAGCGAAATACCCGATGTCTGATGCCGCGCTCTACTACGGCTGGTATGCACAGGAGAGAAATGGCCCGCTTCTCAATCCAGACTTTCGTTTTAAAAAAGGAGCAATCGCCATGCACCTTCATTCCTTCTCCGGCACTCAGCTGAGACAGAGTAATAAGAAGTGGAGTGGACCTATCATTGCGGCTGGCGCGGCCGGCACGATCGGAAATGTCTATGAGCCCTATCTCGGTCTAACTCACCGTTTTGACATCCTGCACGCGGCACTTCTAAAAGGTCACACTCTGGTGGAAGCAGCTCATATGTCTATCGCAGCACTCTCTTGGCAAGGCATGGTGATCGGCGATCCTCTCTACAGACCGTTTCTTCACTTCGAAAATATCACGGGAGAGCTGAGCGAAGCTGATCGTCCCTACAGACTACTCCGTGCTGCAGCAGGAGAATGGATCGATGAACCCGCGAAGTATACTGAAAAGCTCAGCGCCGCTGCCACACAGATGAAAAGCGGCATCGTCTTCGAGTCACTAGGTCTCCGAGAAGCACGCCTCAAGAACTACGCTGAAGCCCAAAAATACTATATTTCTGCGATTAATAACTTTTCTAAAGATCGCGCCTCTCAACTGAGAAATAATTTACACATCATCGAAATGGCACGAACAGCGAAACTCACTGATCAAGCGGTCTCACGGCTCAAAGATCTTAAGAAGGCCTACAACGATCTCCCAGAAATCGCTGCTGTCGATTCATTGATAACTCAGCTAAATCCACCTGCTCCAAAACCCACACCTCCAGGCAAAAAGCCTGCGAAGAAGTAGATGACGCCCTACGAGCAACTCCTCAATCGCTGCTTTGATCACGGTCTTCTCAAGGAAGAGCCCATTCCTCAGCTTCCTGATGAGATCACACTCCAGTCTCAATGGTTCGCTGGCCAATTTGGGCGAGACTTTATCGATACTGATGGGCGAACGATCCGGATCGTCCAATTCGGCCACTGGAATCGCACTGCTGGCCCAGACTTTCTCCACTGCGCAGTCGAAATAGACGGCGACATCAAAAAAGGCCCGATTGAGTTAGATACGCATACTCTGGATTGGGAGCATCACGGACATGCCGAGAGCGATGCCTTCGACCCAGTCATCTTACACATCGTCTTTAAAGACACTGACCAAGATTACTACACACGAAGTATTTCAGGCAATACAATCCCGAGAATCGTCATTCCACCTGATAAGATTAGAGATGCTCTCGCGGCACCTCTTTTCTCGACGAGCCATGCTCACATCGGGCGCTGCGCGACACCGCTCAGAAACATGTCAGTTCCAGACGTCAATGCTCTCTTAAAAGAGGCCGCCACTCATCGGGCGAAGTCTAAGGCGGCTCGCCTCAATGCCTCTATCGATGCACATGGCTGGAATGCAACTCTCTGGCAGGCCATCGCACGCGTCCTCGGCTATCGCCAGAATCAACTCGCCTTCACTCTCCTCACCCAGAAGCTCCCTCTGGCGACTTTAAGAGAAGAGAAGACTCATGCTGAAGCACTCCTCTTCGGAGTCGCTGGATTCCTCAGCTCAGACAGAGTCGATGAAGCTCCTGATGACAGTCGCAGCTATCAACGCACGCTCTGGGAACAATGGTGGAAGCTGCGAACAGATTACGACTTTTCCGGTAGCAGACGCATAGTATGGAAGCTAGGTGGAGCGCGCCCAGTCAATCACCCGCAGAGACGGATCGGTGCTCTCTGCGCACTCATGTCTCAGTGGCACAGCTTTTCCCACGCTATCCGCGAGGCGGACTTCCGCAGCTTGCAAAAGAAGCTCGTCGATCTCGAACACCCCTTTTGGAGTTACCACTACACACTGAAGTCTCAGCAGACTCAGAAGGCTCTCGCTCTCGTAGGAACGTCACGCGCACGTGACTTCCTCATCAATGTGGTGGTGCCTCTCAGGCTGGATCAATCGCCTCGCCATTGGGAGAGCTACGCTGCATTGCCAGCATCCACCACAAACGAAAAGCTCGATAAGGCGGTCGTGCGGCTATTCGGCAAACGTGATGACACGAAACAGTTCCTCCAGAAAGCATGGCAACAGCAAGCACTGTTACAAATCTACTCGGACTTCTGCCTCAATGATGCGAGTGACTGTGAACATTGCACGTTTCCTGAGCAACTCGCACAGTGGAAGCACGCTCCCTCCACATAAAAGAAAAAGAGAAACACAAAAACACGCACGCTCATCGCTCCTTTGTTAGATCATTTATGCATCCATCGATTTCAGACATCTGCAGAACCTTTATGATACTTCTCGTATCAGTAGGGTTTTGTCTGCCTGTATCGGCCGTAGATCATCAGGATGACTTCTCCTGCTGTGTCCAGACTGAGAACGAGATGACCTGTTGCAGTGAAGAGCCGACTGGATGCTCTCAAGACTGTGATGATTGCCTGTGCTGCCAGCCCTTGAGAACAGCTTCTCCTCTGGCTCTACTCTCACCTATCGCACAGCTCACTTTTTCCATTCATTCAGAGAATCTCGCATCTGATTCCCCCACTAGCTTTCCAGATCATTCTGAGCGTCCTCCATCTCCGCCGCCGCGAGTGTGTTAGAAAATGAATCGTCTCAGGCATGCTTTTTCAAAGACATGTCACCACTCATTTTTTAACCACATATAGAATCAAAATACATGAAGACATTACTCGTTATTACAACGTTTGCTCTGACTGGATTTGCTTCAGCGGTTCAGCCAGTAGCTGCCAACTCTCCATGCACATGCACGACATGTCTTTGCGAGAATTGCTCAGACTGCTCAAAAGGCTGTGCTGACTGCGAATGTTGCAAATAGTCACGACTCACTCGAATCAGGTGGGCACTTACTCTGAGGAATCATTGTAGGTGCCCACCTTTTCTCTGTCTGTGTCACCGGATGAAAAAATTCCTGCTATTTCGTAATACCCCATTAGATAATGCGTGCTAATGTTACGCCATTCATCTGGTCATGTTTAGTCGATTACTCGCCCTTTTCATCATTGTTCCTCTCTTGGAGTTGTATTTTTTCGCTACTATCGGAAAAATCATCGGCTTCCCTGTGACTCTACTTATCATCATAGTGACAGCTGTTATCGGTGCATCACTGACAAAGCGGGAAGGTCTCTCTGTGCTGAGTCGCATGCGAGCAGCCTCCAGCCAAGGGCGTCTCCCGCATGCAGAAGTGACAGAAGGCGCACTCATCCTCATTGCAGGTGCCCTTCTTCTGACGCCTGGTTTTCTCACAGACATCTTTGGCTTCTCTCTCCTCTTCCCTCCGACACGTGCGCTCTACAGCAAGAAGCTCGGAAACTATCTCAAGGGTAAGATCAAGATCGTCCCCGGCGTGACAGGCTCTCCACCTCGTAACTCGCCACACTCAAACTCAAAGCACGTGGACAGTTCTGATATGCCAAAACAATCCAAAGAGGGTGAAGTCGTCGATGTCGAGGTGCTATAGGAAGTCGTGAGAGACTCTAGCTAGTGCGATCTAGAGCTCTCTATCGAGATGCAGTTGATTAAACTTAATGGCCTCGACTGCGACGAGTGCTGCCGTGCCGAGTATCATTTCTTCGTTCGCAGTCATTGGGATCTGCGCCGTAGGCTTTGAGAGACCTAGCACGAGATTTCCATAAGCCTTAGCACCAGCAATGAGCGATAGGAGCTTCGAGGAAATGTGAGCCGCATCTAAGTTAGGGAAAATCAATACGTCTGGAGCGTCTTGCTTGATCTCTGACTCCAGCTTTAACTCAGCAGCCGCAGCATTTAAGGCGACATCAGCCTGAAGCTCACCATCGATATCAAGTTCGAGGTATTCTGCTTTCACCCGATCTTGGGCCAACTTCGTCGCTGCTCGGACCTTATCAGCAGATGGACTGTGACCAGATCCACGAGTAGAGTGACTAAGCATGACGATACGTGGCTTTCGCCCGAGGATATGTCTCGCTAGCTTTCCTGTCTCGACTGCAATCTTTGCTAACTCAGTTGCGTCAGGATCAGGAATGACTCCTGTGTCTGCTAACAGAAGCATGTGCTCACGTCCGAAAAGCTCCAAATCCTCGCTCGCCTGGACCGTAACGGAAAAAAGAACCGATTTATCGAGAGGCTTAATCAAGTGACGGACTGAGCGGAAAACGGTGGATGGATAAGCGTCATTCCCGCCGACCAGAGCATCTGCTTGACCATACTGCACCATCATTGCCCCGAAGTTCTGAGGCTTTGCTATCGTGTCTTCGATAAAGGCGACTTTTTTCACACCGCGGGCGTGCTCAAGTTTCTCGTAAAATTTACAGAAAAGATCAAAATCTCCGGCCTCTCTTGGATTGAGGATTTTCACAAATTCAAGGGATAAGCCTTCCTTCTCCGCAATCTGCGTAATGCGGTCTTTCCGGCCTAAGAGGATGGGTATCCCTAGCTCAAGTTCAACGAAGCGTGCTGCGACACGGACGATACGGAGATCTTCACCTTCAGTGAATACCACACGTTTCGGGTGGCGTTTAAGCTGATCAAAGAGGCTTTGAGTGAACGAATTGGGCTCAGAAAATGTCTGTGACATGAGAGTGTAAAAGGAAAATGTCGACCATCTCTGGGCAACTGGTCTAAACTAAGCGCCTAAACGATCCTAACTCAACGCTAAAGGCTAGGAGCTTTGGCATGATCTCGATTTTTTGTTACTTTAGTTATCTTCTCATTATGCCAGCCGATTATCATACGCACACTCCGCTATGCCATCATGCTGAGGGCGAGCCTGAGTCTTACATCGCAGCAGCACTCGCAGCAGGCGTGAGCGAATACGGAATCTCAGACCATGCTCCGATGACACCAGAGCCATTCGATGACTGGCGAATGAACCGCGAAGACCTCCCGCGTTACATAGAATGGATCGACCGCGCGCGTGCTGCAGCGGGCGATCTTCCTGTGCGCGCTGGCCTCGAGTGCGATTGGCTCCCTGAGATCAAGGACTGGACTGAGCGGCTCGCCGCAGCTCACGATTGGGATTACCTCATCGGGTCCATCCACTATCTCGGTAAGGACTTTGACTTCGATAACCCAAAGTGGCTAGGCCGCTGGGCTGAGACAGATGTCGAAGAGGTCTGGACTCAGTATTGGGATGAATACCTTAGAATGGTCAATAGCGGCTTATTTGACATCTACGGTCATGCCGATTTGATTAAAAAGTTCAGCTACCGCCCGTCTGGAGACCTCCGCAGATTTTACGAACCAGTTATAGAAGCGATTGCTACTCAGAACGGCACGATCGAGCTAAATACGGCGGGGTGGCATAAGCCCTGTGCCGAACAATACCCAGAGCAGAGCTTCCTAGCGATGGCTGCGAGCGCCAATATTGGGCTCGTTATCTCATCGGATGCACACGCTCCAGGAGAAGTAGCTCGCGACTTCGACAAAGCGATCGCCTTAGCCCTCGAGGCAGGATTTGAAAAGACGCGACTGTTTTCTCAAAGAATCTATAGCGAAGAGCAAATCTGCCCTCAGACATAGCAAGTCATTGTTTGTTCAAATCCTTGTCAAAGCCACTCTGTCCGCCTAAACCACGGCCACCATGTCAGATTCTCCACAGTCCCACGACGCTCCAGACATCACAATTCATAACGAGGCTCCGCGCACTCAGCCAATGAATTCGACGACCGCAATGGTCTGCTTCGGGCTGCTTGCCTTTCTCGGCGTCATGCTCATCGCTTTCTTCGTCAAGGGAACCGATAAAGGCAACACATCTGAAATCAATCGCCTCAAAGCTGAAAATGCAGCGCTCGCCAGTGGATCAGCCTCTGGCCAGAGTTCGGCAGGATCAGCGGCTGCCCTCCTTCAGCAGATCGA
>CALFDI010000161.1 GCA_937952875.1 uncultured Verrucomicrobiales bacterium | reverse complement strand
CGCTCTTCGATGGCTGGCTGGACTCGATCTTGGCCTTCACTTCCATCTCGACCCAGTCCTTTGGTTTGAACCTTTTCCCTCCGCCGGCTCCGTCGATATCTGGCGATGGCAGAACTTCGAAGGTTGGTTTTGACAGCTTAGCTTTGAACTGTTGTGCGGTAGCGATGGAAGAGACCAGCACAAAACTTGTCGCAAAGGCTATGAGGGAGCGAAGAAATGAATATTTCATGGTGTTTTTAACTTTCAGGCAGGCTAGTAGATAGGAGTTAGGCTTGGAAAGAGAAAATCGAAGACCTGACAGGCTTTTTTGAAAAAGTTTCTCTTTGATCGCTTCACACGACCTGCATGGGTGTTGACAAAGTATCTACGGCTTTTAGGAATCACTGCAGATGAAGCTCGATACAGATTGGTGGAAAAACGGTGATTCCCTAGCCGTAGGGTCACTGGGATGCAGCGAAGATCTTACGTTTATCGACTCTGTAGAGAGCTGTGCTGATCTGTTAGAAATGCGGCTCGATCTGATGCTTTCGGACAATCTAGATGCACTCGATATTTTAGAAAAACATCAACACATCCCGCTTCTCGTCACTGCTAGAGACCCAGTAGAAGGCGGAAAAGGCGACTTCACCTTGTCTGAGCGCTTAGATTTTTTGGAAAAAGCACTGCCTTTCTCTCAAGCCATTGATATCGAAATTCGTAATCTTTCTGCTGCTAAGCCACTCATCGCACAGGCGCAGGCGCAGGGCGTGGTGGTCATCGGGTCCTACCATGACTTCGAGAAAACACCTGATGAGGCGGTCTTTATGGAAAAAATCATGGAGGCGACAGCTGCAGGTGTGGATGTGATCAAGTTCGCTGCCAAGATTCACACTCTCCAGCATTTAGAAGCACTGACTCAAGTCTTCACCATGGCGGCGCTACCGGTCGCTATTATGGGCATGGGGCCTCTCGGTCCAGTCTCCCGAGTCCTGCTCGCACAGCATGGATCACTCTTGAACTATGGGTATCTCGGCGATCACGCCACGGCTCCCGGACAGTGGCCGGTGCGGCTTTTAAAAGAAGCGATTGCAAGCAGTCCAAAGATCTAAAGTCTTTCCTCATCTACTATTTTTGTCGGACATCTCTCGAGGGCATTGACGAACAATTTGCCGTAGGGCTTCGTCACGATGCGATTATCGAGAATGACGACCATGCCCTCGTCCTTCTTTGTGCGAATGAGACGACCAACGCCTTGCCGGAACTTGAGGATCGCTTCTGGCACGCTGTAGTCTCGAAAGCTATTGCCGCCGGCAGCTTCTATGGCCTCCAGCCGCGACGCTGTCAGCGGATGATCTGGAACAGCGAATGGAAGCCGCGTGATGATGACATTCGAGAGGGACTTTCCAGGAACATCGACGCCAGTCCAAAAGCTATCCGTGCCGAAGAGAACGCTATTCGTATCCTCACGGAAGGCACTGATCATCCGCTGCCGAGACATTCCCTCTCCCTGCACGAAGAGACGTAGTCCGTAGTCATCGAAAAAGTCCTCCATCCGTTCAGCGACGGCTTTCATCAGCTTATAACTGGTAAACAGGACGAATGCCTTGCCTTGTGTGCGCTTTAAGGCGCGCTCTATCCAATAGGCCAACGCCTCCTCATAATCCTTCGCCGTGGGAAGAGGCATGCTTTTAACGAGGATGAGCTTCATCTGCTTAGCGAAGTCAAATGGGCTACCGATCGCGATCGCCTTCGCATCCTCCGCGCCGAGGCGCTCACGCATATAGGTCATGGATGCATCGCCGATAGAGAGAGTCGCGCTTGTTAGAATTGCCGTTTTTCCTTTTCCAAAAAGGAGCACTCTGAGGCGATCCGCCACGTTCACTGGCGCAGATCTTAAGGCGTATGATGTATCCATACGGCCGGTCTTTTCCACCCAGTAGACACTGTCGTGCTCCGTCTGATCGAGGAAGCACTTCACAGCTCCATGAGCTTCGCGGATTCTACGGGCGGCATCCTTCATCTCGGCCTGAGTTGTCTCATTCTCGATGTCTTCTGCCGCCTCCTCGACAATTTCCCAGAGAGCACGTAGAGGCTCTGCCAAGGTATTCGGCACGAGGTCTGGCGTGCGCACGCGGAACTCCTTCCCGTAGTCTCCGAAGCTTGACGCCATTTCCACGTTTTCGAAAAAATTCTCCGCCTCATCGATCACGCGAGCCGCCGCCTTGATCGCCTCGGCATTTCCTAACTGTGCAAGCAAGCCCTTCCGCGAACGACTGTCGAAAAGACGCCCGATATCGAACTTAATGCCCGCCTGACTGACGCGCAGGCCCAGCTGATTCGCAGCCACACTCTCCATCGTATGGGCCTCGTCAAAGATCACGAAATCTTTCGGAAACAGAAAGCCTGTCTCCTGCCCCGGCAGTGCATCGAGCAACTCATCTGTATCGAGGAGGGAGAAAAAAAGCATATGGTTGAGCACAACGATATCAGCCTCTACCGCCTTCTTCCTCGCTTCTTGGAAAAAGCAATTCTTACGCGACCCGCAGTTCCGCGTCGTGCAGACAGCGCCCTCACTACAGACCATCGACCAGACCTTCGACGATGGCTCGAAATCGAGATCAGAAATCGTCCCATCCTCAGTCGTTTCAGACCATTTTAGAATCGCCTGCAATTCCTCCGTCTCGCTGGAAGAAAAGAGTTCTCCCTGGCCATCGAAGGCACGCCTCAGCCGCACCGGACAGAGGTAATTCCCCCGCCCCTTCAGCAAGACAGCTCGAAGATCCGGCATTTTGAGGGCTTTTTTGACGATTGGGATGTCTTTGTTAAAAAGCTGCTCTTGTAGGTTAATCGTATGCGTGCAGATCAGAGCTTTGCGCTTTTGTCGCACAGCATATGTGATCGCCGGTATGAGGTAGGCGAGGCTCTTTCCTACCCCAGTGCCTGCCTCTACCATGACTGGGCGTTGGTCCTCGAGAGCCTCGGCTACGTGCACCGCCATCTGCTGCTGCTCCGCCCGATATTCAAAATCCTTCGACTTGGACAGCACACCTTCCTCCGAGAAGGCCTGCATCATTTCCTGTGCCAACGCGCCCGGCGCAGGCTGTCCTTCATTCAGTGAGATCATCCGCTGGCGGCAGCTTCACCTATTCATGTGACTTTCACAAAGCAAAATGGCATCCATGCTCGACAGTTCGACAGCGGAGTCTCATTTTCTCCTTCAGAAATACACCGCTGCATGACTTTTCCCGCTCGCTATACATTCACCATCTTACTGGGGATAGTGGGCGCAGTCATTGCAGTTTTTGTCTTTCAGAATGAACAATCAGCTGTGGCTGAACAGCTTCTCGGCTTCCCTGAGTCAAAGGATTCAGGCCACCAGATCAGACCTTTTTTGCTCTCTAGCCTGTTCTTTCTCCCAGCTATAGCGGGCTGTATCTATTGTTCTAGTAGTCTTCTCGACCGCTACGTTTTTAAGAGCTTTGTTACCGCATTTTCCCTCGGCTTATTCGGTCTCGGCATGATCTGGATTTTGGTCGATCTTCAGGATAATCTCTCAGATTTTCTCCGTGCAGATTCACCAGTCGCTGCGATTGCCATCTACTATAGCTCTCAGATTCCAGCTATCTCTCTTATCTTACTGCCGAATACGCTTCTCTTCTCGTTACTCTTCGTTCTGGGGAAAATGTCTAGCTCGCGGGAGATCGTCGGCATCATTCAGACGGGTCGTGGCGTGCCTAGGCTCATCGCTCCGCTCCTTGTCTTTGGCATTCTATGCGGCCTTGTATGTGGCGTTTTTAACTACCACTGGGCTCCTGTCGCGGAGGGATCGAAAAAGATCATTCTAGCAAAATTAGCCGGGAGAAAAGCCCGCTCCGCTCAAAATGTCGCGCGCTTCGTCCCAGAGTCGCGCCGCTTCTGGGCTGTTCACTCTTTTCCCGCTGATCTGAGTCAGAATAGCACGCTCGAGCAGGTCTCTGTCACAGTGCTAAAGGACGACGGAACGATCGATTATCGTGTGCGCGCAGACTCTGCAGAATGGAGCTCCGACTCTAGCACTTGGGCGTTTCATGATGCGATCGTGCTAGAGAACGATTTCCCAGCACCACGCAATATTTCAAAGCTCGATAAGCCATTGATTAAGAAATGGAAGGAAACGCCCTGGCAACTCGTCCAGCCCGGCTTACAAGCACCAGATCTGGGCATCCCAGGTATCAACACCTGGCTACAAGCGAACGAAACTCAAGAGTGGGTAGACCGCAGGCCCTTCATCACTCAATGGCATTACCGCTGGGCTCAGCCCTTTATCTGTCTCGTCACTGTTTTACTGGCAGCACCCCTTGGCATCGTCTTTTCTCGGCGAGGAGCTGCTGGCGGAGTCGCGATAGCTGTGGCTCTCTGCCTAGGCATGCTTCTCTCGACAAATGTCTTTCTCGCCCTCGGTGAGGCGGGATACATTCCTCCGCTCCTTGCCGCCTGGGGGACGAATATTGTCTTCACCATTATCGCTCTGGTGCTTCTTCAGCGCCGCATCGTAGGCCGCCCGATTTATCAA
>CALFDI010000160.1 GCA_937952875.1 uncultured Verrucomicrobiales bacterium | reverse complement strand
AGCCGCATTAAGGTGACGAACCTTGAAAATGGAAAGACGGTGAAGCTCCGAGTCAATGATCGTGGTCCCTTTATTGGCGATCGAATTCTAGATGTGTCACCCCGAGCAGCTCGCAAGCTAGGCTTTAAAAAACAAGGCCTCACGGAAGTGGAAATCAAAGTCCTCAGCGTGGGGGATGGAAAATATAAGAAAAAGGCGCGTCGCGGCTGGCTGTGGTTCTAAGTGCCGTAACCGTTAGCCGGCGTCTTGCTCTGCGAGAAAGCTTTCGCGTGAGAGTTCGGCATAGCGGCTATTGTTAGCCAGAAGTTCGGTATGTGTGCCTGTCTCTATGACTTCGCCACGCTCCAGCACATAGATACGGTCAGCATTTTGAATCGTAGACAGGCGATGAGCGATGACAAAGGCGGTGCGGTTCTCCATCAGACGGTCGAGGGCATCTTGAATCTGCTTTTCTGTCTGAGAATCCACGCTCGCAGTCGCCTCATCGAGCAAGAGGATAGGGGGATCTTTTAGCAACGCGCGCGCGATGCTGAGGCGTTGCTTTTCACCGCCAGATAGCTTCACTCCACGTTCGCCGATGTTGGTATCGAGCCCGTCTTGTAATCGACGGACGAAGTCCCCAGCACGCGCAGCATCAATGGCTTCGAAAATCTCTTCTTCGGTCGCATCTGGTCGAGCGAGCAGCATATTCTCACGCACGCTGCCATTGAAAAGAAAGGCCTCTTGAGTCACGTAGCCGATCGCAGAGCGAAGAGACGTCTTTGAGAGATCGCGAATATCCTGCCCGTCTATACTGATGCAGCCATCCTCGTATTCGTAAAAACGGCAGAGCAGATTAACGATCGTGGATTTTCCAGCTCCAGTCGTCCCCACTAACGCGATGGTTTCTCCCGGCTGAGCGGATATCGAGATGTTTGAGAGAGTTGGTGTATCTCCGTAGGAAAAGCTCACTCGATCCATCTTGACCTCACCTCGCACGGGAAGGGCGAGCGTTTTTCCATCTGCCGCATTCAGTTCATCAGGTGTATCGAGAATCTCGAAGACTCGGTCTGCTGCCGCTCGAGACGAAAGTGCCATTTGATTGAGATTATGTAGACGTCCGATGGGCTCATAGAAAAGGCTCAGTGAGAGAAAGTATTTCAAGTATTCACCAGCATCGAGCTCACCCTGCATGATCGCGTATCCGCCGAAGCCGAGCACTAGGGAATATCCACACATCTGAAGGAAAGACATGCTTGGGTTATAGACAGCCCAATAGCGCATTAGCTTGAGAGAAGCGCGACGCACAGCGCTCGCAGCATCTCGAAAGCGGTCGTGTTCAGAGTTCTCCGCAGTGAAGGACTTAATCTGCCGGATTCCTGCTATATTATCATGTAAGAGAGAGTTCATAGCCGAGGTCGTCTCACGTTGGGCTTTATAGCGAAAACGCGCATTGCGAGAGTAGAGCCATGAGCCCAGAGCGAGGAATGGAATTGGCGCACAAGCCCACGCTCCGAGAGTCGCATTTGCATAGAAAAGAACGATGCCGAAGCCAATGACCTGAATAAACGCAGCGAGCCCCTGCTCGATCCCATCGATGAGAATGCGCTCCATCGCCGTCACATCCTCACCCACTCGTGTCATAATATCGCCCGTTCTTCTGTTATTGAACCATGTCAACGGAAGCCTCTGGATCTTATTGTGTAGATCAGATCGGATATCAAAAATGACCTTCTGTTCGAAGGCATTGTTCAGGAAGATTCGGCTCGAATTTAAGAGCTCTCGTAGGAAAAATGCACCGAACGCGAGTAGGGTTAGCTGTATGAGTAAGCCCTTATTTTTCGTAGGAACCACTTCATTTACGACCGTTTGAGCGATACTCGGGAACACGATAAGAAGCGCCGTTGACCCGATCACGCAGAAGAGCTGACCACAAGCAATGAGAGGATAGCGACGAAGGTAGGAAATGACACGAAGGACTGAACTCATAAAAGCTCCATCACTCATGCCTTAGAACAGACTTTTGTAAAGGTAAGCCACACTTAGGTGATTTTACAGTTGTCCCACTGGGTAAGTGCTCCCTAAGTTTCTGTCCTCGACGCGCGTTACCTCTACAGACTTTCTTTTTTTAAATCCTAATCATCATGGCAAATATTGCATCCGGCATCGCAGCCGTCCTCCTCGCACTTTCCGCGTTCTATGCTTATAAGAACAAAGAAGCCGTAGCTACTCTCAACGATGAAATCGTTGCTCAAGAGAGTAAGATAGCAAAAAACAAAGACAATCTCGCTGATGTTCAGAACGAGAATGGTCTCGCAAGTGAAGAGCTTGTGACAGTGACTGCGGATACCGAAACTCTCAGTGCAGAACTAGAAACAGCACAGACTGAGGACCAAGAGCTTACTGCTCAGATCACCTCTAAAAAAGAGCAGGTAGAAGCTAACTTCGAAAAGATCTCAGAAGCCCGTAAAGGAACAGATGGTCTTGATTCAGTTGACGATCTCCTTCTTACCGTCACATCTAACGAAGATGAGCTAGAGCTTCTTCAAAACGAGATCGCGAACAATCAAGCTAAGCTCTCACTTCTTCAGAAGTCTGTTGAGAGCAAGAAGGTTCAACTCGCAGATCTCCGCGCTCGCAAAGCATCAACGTCTGAGTTCCGCTCACTCGATACTCTCAACACATCCATCCGCGTTGCGATGAATCGCCACGGATTCGTCATTCTCAATGGCGGAGATAACGCTGGCATCGTTGCGAACTCTCCACTCAATGTTGTGCGCGGAGGCGAAGTCGTTGCTAAGCTAAAAGTCACTACAGTCGAAGCAAGCACCGCTGCAGCTTCAGTCATTCCAGACAGCAAGAGTGATGACGTCATCCTTCGCTCAGGCGATCGAGTCGTTTCCTCAGCCCCTGAAGTCGCTGTATCAGCTCAGTAATTCTTTTCATTTCCCTCACACCTCACCAGTTTCCCATTCATGAAAGTCGGATTAAACATTCTCGCTCTGATCGCTATCCTCGCAGCAGTCGCCATGTCATACCCTACCTTGGGTAAAGTAGATGGCCTTCAGGCTGATCTCTCTGATAAACAGAATACTACCAAAAACCTCAAAAGAAGCTTAGATGATGCAACTGAGGCTTTTGACGTAACTAAGAAAAACCTCGAAGAAGCTCAGACGAAGAAAGTCGAAGTCTCAGCCCAAATCGAAGTCATCAAAAGTAACCTATCTGCTAAAGCCAGTGAGATTGGGCGTATTGATGCTGAACTTGATGAGCAAGCAGGTGAACTCGCTAGCCTTCAGAAGCTAAAAGCGGAGATCGAAGCAAAGCTCGGACCAATCGAATTTTCTGAGCTTCCTGACATCATCGCTAAACTTGAGCAAGACGTCAAAGATGGCCGCACAGAAAACGAGAACGCAATCGCTCTCATTGCAGGTG
>CALFDI010000159.1 GCA_937952875.1 uncultured Verrucomicrobiales bacterium | reverse complement strand
CAATGCGATTTTCTTTGGCCTGTCTGCATTCAATGCACGGCTACGAGCTGATAATTTTACAAATGATGATCTGCCAGAGCTGATGGACTTTCTCCATAAGCATGGCGTGAGAGGCTATGTGACGATGAATACCCTCATCTTTACGAGCGAGTTGCCGGCGGCTGTTGCTCAATTGCGCTGGCTGGACCAGTGCGGTGTAGACGCGGCTATTATTCAAGATCTGGGCCTTGCGAAACTAGCCAAGGCTGTCGCGCCGAACGTTGATCTTCATGCGTCTACACAGATGACGATCACATCTCCCCAGGGCTTAGATTTCATTAACTCCATCACACCTCTCGATACCGCTGTGCTCTCTCGGGAGCTTTCTGTTCAGGAGATCGCACGCTTTCAGAAGGCGGGAAATACCACACCTCTAGAAGTATTCGTTCATGGTGCCCTCTGTGTCGCGTATTCAGGTCAGTGTCTCACGTCTGAGTCACTGGGGCAGCGCTCAGCTAACAGAGGGGAGTGTGCGCAGGCGTGTCGTATGCCTTACAGTCTCGTAGTAGATGGCGAGCAGCAAAAGATGGGAGAAGTGCGTTATCTACTGTCTCCGCAGGATCTAGCGGCTGTCGATATGGTGCCAGATCTTATCCAGGCTGGCGTGAAGTCTTTTAAAATAGAGGGCCGCCTTAAGTCGCCTGAATACGTTGCGGCCGTGACTTCTGTTTACCGCAAGGCGATCGATGACGTGCCAATTACTGCGTATGATCGTTACGGTCTAGAAATGACCTTTTCGCGAGGGCTTTCCACAGGATGGTTAGCGGGGACGAATCATCCCTATCTCACGCACGGGCGATTCGGGAAAAAGCGTGGCTCATTTCTCGGTAAAATTATCGATCTCGGTGCAGCCTGGGTAGAGCTAGATGCCCAGCCGGAGATACCTCTTAAGCCAGGTGATGGACTCGTCATAGACTCAGGCGAAGACAGGAACAAAGAGCACGGAGGAAGGCTCTGGAAGGTCGATGGGCAGAAGCTCTACTTCCACCATACATCTAAGATAGACTGGAGTCGTGTGAGTGTAGGCCAGCGCCTCTGGAAGACATCTGATCCACAGTTAGACTCCGATATTAAGAGCGCGTGGAGATCGGTTCGTCCTCAGACAGTGGGAGAGTCTCTCGATCTCGTCATCTCAGGTCAGCCGGGTGAACCGATCAGTGTAGAAGGACGATGTGGTGATCTAACAGCTACTGTTCTAAGTGAAGATCATCTTCAGTTAGCATCGAAGAGAGCGCTCGATACTGAAACGCTGAAAAAGCAGTTCGGTAAGTTGGGTGATAGTCATTTTCAATTGGGCGAGCTGACGAATAATTTGGTTGGCGAGAATCACTTTCCTCTTTCTGGGTTAAATCTCTTGCGCCGTGAGTTAGTTGAGCGTTTAGAGGCTCAGGAAACGCCTGATCGCCTTCAGCCATCGGGTGAGCTTTCCGACGACATGCCTCAGAAGGTAGACGGTCGCGTTGAGTTGAGGTTGTCTGTCCTTTGTCGTAGTTTGGAACAGGTCGAGGCAGCAGTGCGAACGGAAGTGCCAGTGATCTACTGTGACTTCGAAGATCCAAGACGCTATAAAGATGCTGTCGCCGAGTGTAGAGATAGTCAGTCAGAGATATATCTCGCTACGCCTAGGATTCAAAAACCCAGCGAGACGGGTTACTTTAAACTCATTGCAAATGCTGAGCCAGATGGAGTCTTGATTCGGAATCTTGGAGCGATTGATTACTATAAAGATAGCAATTTAAAGCTGGTTGGAGATTTCTCGCTAAACGTGGCAAACCCTGTGTCAGCGAGCGTGCTAATGGAGACAGGACGATTCGAACATTTGACGATATCTTACGATCTGAATATCGAGCAGGTCGTCGACATGCTCGATCAGACACCTACGGATTGGCTTGAACTGACCTTGCACCAGCATATGCCGATGTTTCATATGGAGCATTGTGTTTTCTGCACGTTTTTGAGCGAAGGCACGAGTTATAAAGACTGTGGACGTCCGTGTGAAAAGCACGTCGTCCACTTGAAAGACCGCGTTGGTCAGTTGCACCGTCTACATGCAGATGTTGGCTGCCGGAATACACTGTTTAATGGGCGCGCTCAGACCGGTGCGCGCTTCTTTCCGAAGCTGAAGGCTAAAGGCCTCACTCGCTTCCGTATGGAGCTACTAGATGAGACTTATGACGAAGCCCTTGAGAGTATTTTTAACTATCAGAACCTTCTGCTAGGAAAACAATCACCAGATGAACTCCTCAGCACTCTCGAGGCTGTGGAAAGACTCGGAGTGACTGAGGGAACTCTCGTTGAGATGTAAAGTGGCGGGCTTTACGCTAAGCCACTGCGCACGAGCAGAGGTGTTAACTCTGGATCGCGTCCCATGAATTCTCTGTATGTTTCATCCACAGGTTGGCTGTCTCCTTTTGCTAGAATTGTGTCGCGGTAGGCGCGGCCTGTTTCTTCATTGAGGATGCCGTCTTTCTGGAAGCGAGTGAAGGCGTCAGCATCGAGCACTTCAGACCACTTATATGAATAGTAGCCTGCAGCATAACCTGTAGGGCTGCTAAAGAGATGGCCGAATCGGCGCGCCATGCTCGGAGACTTTCGTGCGAGAGGCATGGAATATCCTTCGAGAATCTGCTCATTCACTGAATCGAGATCTTGGCCTTGGTATTTGTCCAGATTGATGTGCAGATCTAGGTCTAGCTTGCCAAGTGAGAGCTGACGCATGAATCCTAGCGCACTTTGGTAGTTCCGTGCTGCGACCATTTTCTTGAATAGCTCCTCTGGGATAGGGGCATCAGTTTCGAAGTGGCGGGCGAAGAGATCGAGCGATTCGCGGTCCCAGCAGAAGTTTTCCATTAGCTGAGATGGGAGTTCGACAAAGTCCCATGGCACGTTCGTGCCAGCGAGGCTTTTTACAGGAACGTTGCTCAGCAGATGATGGATGAGATGGCCGAACTCGTGGAAGATCGTTTCGACCTCGCGATGAGTTAGGAGAGCTGCCTTATCACCTACTGGAGGAGTCATATTTCCGATGATGAGACCGAGGTGTGGTTCGCGTGGATTACCGTTCTCAGGCGGGCAACCGGTTTCGAGATGATTCATCCAGGCTCCGCCGCGCTTGGACTCGCGTGGATGCCAGTCGGCATAAAATGTGCCCAGTGTTTCAGTGCTTTCGCTGTCCGTGATCGTGTAGACTTTCACTTCTTCGTGCCACTGCTGAGATTGATCTACCTCATTTTCCGTAATTGTGATGCCAAAGAGCTTTTGAGCGATGGTGAACATGCCGCTCATGACTTTATTAACAGAGAAATATGGGCGGAGCTCTTCTTCGTCGAAGTCATAGAGTTCTTGCCGCTGTTTTTCTGACCAGTAAGCCACTTCCCATGGCTCGAGTGGTGCAGCTGCAGTGTTTGTTTTCTCCGCTTTATACGTCTGCAGCTGTTCGATGTCTGCTTGGAAGGCATCGACTATCTTATCATGAAGTCCGGCTCCGAAAGCTTGGGCTTTTTCCCCATTCTGCGCCATGCGACGGGCAAGCACGAGGTCTGCGAAATGCTTCTTTCCGAGGAGTTCTGCCTTTTCTTGGCGCAAAGCGAGGATGTCCCAGATAAGATCAGTATTGTCATGGTCGCCTTGAGAAGCGATTTGAGTAGAGGCCTCCCAGATTTCTTTTCTGAGAGCATCATCATCGGCGAACTGAAGAACTGGCATCATAGATGGCGCCTGAAGAGTGAAGCGCCACGCGTTTTCATGCCCCTTAGCCGCAGCATCTGCAGCAGCGCCTCCAGTGCATGACGCTGGGAGACCAGCGAGTCGAGATTCGTCAGTGATGACGAGTTCCCACGCATTGGTGGAGTCTAAGACATTCTCACTATATTTCTTTGTTATTTCCGAGAGCTTTGCATCGACTTCTGCGACGCGACTTTTCTTTTCAGCAGGGAGGTCAGCGCCGGATTCGATAAAGTCGGCACAGGTCTCTGTAACGTAGCGTAAGTAGATAGGTGAAAGAGTCTGAGCCTCTGGAGATTCAGAAAAGGCTTTCAACACTTTCCAGAGATCGACATTGAGCGGAATGGTTGAATAAAATTCTGATACGATCGGCAGCATTTCATTCAGTGCCGCGCGTTGTTCAGGATTGTCAGCGACGAGGTCTAAGTGCCTGAGCCTTCCCCAGCCGCGAGAGAGATCGTTGCATGCATCTTCATAAGCTTGGAAGGTGTTCTCGTAGGTGAGGGAATCCAGAGGGAGAGCGCAGATGGCTGCGATATTCGCCTTGGCGATTTCAAGGCCTTTCGTGATGTCGTCCTTTACATGCTCTGGTGTGAGGCTGGACCAATCAGGGAGGAAGTCTTTTGCGAGGAATGGATGCATGCTGATACGCTAGCGCGACGAGACGAGCGGGCAATAGTCAATGCAGAGAACCTTTCTGAGAAGATCATTTTGCTTGAGGCTTGTGTCTCAGAGGATGATTCGAGATGGTGCGCGCGTGAGCGATCAGCACTATACGGGCGTAGCCCTTTTTGATTTAGATCAGACTTTGATTCCCTGGGATACTCAGCTCTTGTTTGTCAACTGGGTCATTCAGCACGAACCGATGCGACGCCTCTATTTGCCTGTGTTCGCTCTCTTTACTCCCTTCGCTAAGATCATTGGCACAGAGGGGATGAAGCGTATCTTTCTCACCT
>CALFDI010000158.1 GCA_937952875.1 uncultured Verrucomicrobiales bacterium | reverse complement strand
CGACGATATTTACTATATGGCTCTCTCTTCTGCTATTTCATTCTACTCTCAGCTTATGACCTCAGGTAACGCTGATGAAGATAGAATTTCATCGAATAGCAAAAATCTAGTGACTATGGCGTGGGAACATAGTTTTTCGGTTCTTAAGTCGAAGGGGATAAAAAGATCAGAAGTCGAGAATTTGAACAAATGGGTTTTGGAGGTTAGGGATGGGATAGTAGCCCATGCTGACGCTAGAAAATTTGAGGCGAGATATGATGAGAGTGGAAGAATGCTCTCATTTCATAGTGTCGAGAGCGTTCTGGAAGAAGTGGATTTAGAATTGTGGCTAAGAGTTACGTGTGTCCTCAAAAATGAGTTTTTCTGGCTGTCCTCACATTAAATTGAGCGAACCCCAAAGATAGCTTTCGAGCGGAGCCTCGAAGTTATCGATTATTGAACAGGTCCAGGCTTGAACTACTGGCGGAGGTCGCGGGCTCTTTGCTGTTTCGATTTAGGGCTTAGAGTCAGTGAGTTACGGTGACTATGCCTGATGGAATGATTCTTTGACTGTCTCTGCGGGAGCCATTGGGTGTAGCGCAGGGCGCTAGACTCAATGCGGCGACGGGGGTGGCGCGGTATTCGAGTTAATGTGATGTAATATCAATCAGAAAAACTAACTAACAAAATCGGACGACGCTACGATGAGAAAGATAACTCGGAACAGTTTACTGTTAAAAGAGCCTTTCGCGGCGTCTTTTCCCATGAGCCTTCGTTTTCCGTCGGCCATGGTTGCCCGCACCACTTCCTCACGGACGCCTTGTCTCACAAGGAAAAACCGTTCGCTAATTTTACCAGTTTCTTTTTCTTCCTGATATTAGACGTTCTCTCTCGTTAATAAATCGGCGTATTTCACCCCACTCCCACCAAAGAGATCGAGTGCGCTACCGACTGTGACGTCGACTTTTCCGCCACTGGCCTCTTGGATGAGATCGATGTCTGCGACTGTGGCGACCCCGCCTGCATATGTCATAGGAATCTGTCCCCAGGCACCCATGACTTTGACAAGGTCTACATCTATCCCCTGACAGAGGCCTTCTACGTCTGCAGCGTGAATGAGGAATTCATCACAATAGTCAGCGAGGCGATCCAATGTGTCTGCTGTGATATTAAGATCTGTCAGGGTCTGCCACCGATTCATAGCGACAGTCCAGCCAGCTGCTGATCTACGGCAGCTGAGATCAATCACGATGTTTTCTTTCCCGATGGCGTGAGCGAGTGACTGCATGCGGGCTTCTTGAAAGAGTCCTTCAGAATTAAAGAGAGATGACGTGACGATGACGTGGCTGGCACCAGCATCGAGCCATGTCTGCGCATTCTCTTCTGTGATTCCGCCTCCGATTTGTAAGCCACCCGGATAGGCAGCGAGAGCTGAGCGGGCTGCCTCATCATTCCCTGGACCTAGCTTTATAACGTGTCCGCCTGTGAGACCGTCTTTTTTATACAAGGCTGCATACGTCGCGGCGTCTTCTGTTGCCACGAAGTTCTCCTTGGGACCTTCGCTCGTGGTATCTTGATCACGCAGTGTTCCGCCTACGATTTGCTTCACTTGTCCATCGTGGAGGTCGATACATGGTCTGAACTTCGTCATAGTCTCGGCAGCAGGCTATGCTAGTCTACCGCCATGCGGCAAGTGCTCACCCTCGCTCTTCTTCTTTCTCTCCTAACAGCCTGTGAACAAGCGACTGTCACGGAGCCGCCGGCTACACTGAACTCTCCTGAGGGCATGATCCTTATCCCTGGTGGAACCTACCAGCGGGGAAATACTATCTCTCTCGAAAATGGTAGCAGCTATGATGAAGAGACGCCCGTGCATCCAGTGACAGTGTCGCCTTTCTATATGGATGAGACGGAGGTGACGAATGAGCAGTTCCATGAATTTGTCTCCGCGACAGGATATGAAACCATCGCTGAACGAGGATTCTCAGCAGCGGATTTTCCAAATGCTCCGCCAGAACAACTCGTGCCAGGAGCTATGATCTTTACCACACCTGGAGAGGATGTAGATCCCCGTCGAGCAAGCCTCTGGCAGTGGTGGCAATTCGTGCCAGGCGCCTCGTGGAAATCATTCTTTACGCCTGAAACAGCTCAACACCCGGTGACGTGTGTGACTTATGAAGATGCGCAGGCGTATGCCAAATGGGCAGACAAACGCCTTCCGACCGAGGCTGAATGGGAGCGGGCAGCGCGCGGTGGATTAGAAAAAAAGCTCTTCATCTGGGGTGACGACATGATTCCTGATGGCGCGTGGCAGGCGAATGCATTCCAAGGAGAATTCCCCGCTAAGAATACTCTAGACGATGGCTTTGCCGGAACGGCTCCTGTCAAAAGCTATGCAGCGAATCCATATGGCCTCTATGACATGGCGGGTAATGTCTGGGAAATCTGCTCAGATTACTACAGTCCACTTTATTACGAAAATCTCGTAAATCACCCTATCGATAACCCCAAAGGGCCCCAGCACCCGATTTCACAAATCGAGCTCAATGCCTATCTGAACACAGGAAAGCTACCACCATCTGATCAGAGAAAGCTCCTCCCCTACACTGCTCTTTATTCGATCAAGGGAGGGTCATTTCTTTGTGATGCTGACTATTGCCAACGCTACCGTCCTGCGGCTAGGTTCTACACAGAATCACTCGCACCTACGAATCACACAGGATTCCGCTGCGCGAAAGATCTCGAACACTAGTCATGCCCGGCCTTTTCTCTACTCCTCAACGCATTTTCATGATCGTTGGGATCATTCTTGTGTCGCTGAATTTACGTCCAGCTATCAGCTCTATCGCCCCTCTCGCCGACCGTATGAATGC
>CALFDI010000157.1 GCA_937952875.1 uncultured Verrucomicrobiales bacterium | reverse complement strand
CCCCTCTGCCCCATGAAGGCAGACAACCAGCTCACCACCACCCTCACACCAGAGCGATAAACGACGTGCAATTCCTTCAGAACCGATCGCAGATGCAGGCATCATCACGAAGGTCGATGTATCGTTATACGTGACCCAGCCTGGCAGACTACGACCGTGCCCGCCTAACTCACCGAGTAAGCGCTCAGCAGCCAGATAGGGATTCAAGCGTGCCTCACCAGTATGCCCGATCACGACCTCCTTATCTTCAGTCTTGCATGAGACCAGAGCCAGGATAACGAGTAGCAAGAGCCCGCGCATCACTGTGCACCTCCTCTATCTTTAGTAGCTTGAAAAGGCCATGCTTCTAAGAGATTCCCCATCTCAGCATCATTCGGAGCGCGCTTTCCATACGCTAACTGAACCCATCCCATTGTCAGCTGATGAAAATAGGATGACTTTCGTAATTCTGCATGCTCTTTGACACGGCGCACACAGTCATACTCAGTATCGCTCTCTTCTATCTCTATTCCCTCATTCTGCACGAGTCGAGAAATGGCGCCACGATAGAGCAGGCTGAGCGCTAAATGATGATCTCCACTATTCCACGCCTCACGCGCAGTCGTAACCAGATCCTGCGGAAGGGACTCAGGAGTCACATCGAGACCAACGACTGTCCGCGTTTTTGTCTCTTCTTTCACATCAGAGTAGTCTGCCCCCTGACTCATGAAAATGTGTCGATTCTTATAAATCAAAAATCCTAGGTAAGAAACAGCAGCAACGATAGCGAACCAAAAGAGGGCATTCCCCAGAACATCCACAAAGCTCAAAGCACCCGGTCCACCACTACTACTCGATGAAGATGACGACGGTCCAAACAACCATTCGAGGAATCGTGAGAACCAACCATTCTCTGACGGCTTAGATGGATCGGAGTCACTCTCCATAGCCACTTTAACAATCTTCGTCTTCACTTCGAAGTCTTCGCTTTCCAAGACCTTTTCAATCACCCCGTCGACGTAGTAATCGCAAGCCTTCAGCGGAGGACTAAGAAAAACAAAAAAACCTACAATCACTGCGATGATACTACCACTACTCCCCTGGACTCGTTCACGTATTCGCTTGAAAGCGAGCTCTATATCCCAGCCCTCAGTGATCGTGCGAGAGTTCACATAGAGGCCAAATCCCGCACCCACATAGAAAATCTCCATAAGCATCATACTCAGAAGGTAGAGCACTGCAGCGATGATATAGTATGTCGCTGAGAACGATGTCTCTAAGACCATCAAATCCTGAAGCCAGCCCTCCGCATTGGGCCTCATAGTCTCTGGCACCATCCCATAAATGAGGCTGGCCATGGAAATGCCCAGTAGAAATTCTAAGTGCACGCAAGCGAGTAGGATCTTCAACGCGACACCATCCCCGTGCCGAGCGAGGAGCCTGACACGCTGAGAGTATGCCTTTCCGCGCAAGCCTTCGAGTTCGCTCACAGGAAGAGTAAAGCTGCGTGAGGGAGAAAGACGTCCCAACGTCAAAGCCCAGATAATTCTCCGCGTCCATAGCTTTGGCAACTCACGGAAGAGGTCTTTGGTGTTAGGCTTTTCGCCAAAGAGTGAACGACTCAAAAAGAAGAGCGGCACACGATCGTATAAAGGCTTCAAGAACCACACCAATGTCCATGCCCATAGAGGATAATCTCTTAGTAGGATAAAAATAACGATCTGTAATGGAAGAACCGTCAAGCACCAGTGGAGTATGAGAGTGCCATAATTCTTCCGCACCATTGCGCAGCCCAAGTCAGCAGCTTCCCAGTGGCTCCGAGGACGTATCTCAGCTGTAACTTGCTCAAGATCCATGAGCAAATCTCCTTCCCGATAAAGTCAAATACACGATAACTAGTAACCAGCTACATGCCCCAAAACTATACTTCACATATGGTGGGAACGGCTGAGCAGACCAGAACCCCTCGATCACCGCGGCAATCACGGTGAGCATGGCTCCCCCGATAATCAGAGGCAACGCCTTCTTCCCACCAGCAGCGAGAGAGTCACGAATCGTCATACGGCCAGTCTTCAGAAGAGATAAGCCTAGGATGAATCCAGCCATTCCAGCCAAGACCATCCCCACGAGTTCCCAACTACTATGCCCTACCACAAATGTGTAAAACTTCTGCGGATCTCCAGCGTAGTGCACATACCCCGCCGCTGCTCCGATGTAGACACCATTGAACAAGAGGAAAAATAAACTCCCTACTCCAAAAAACACACCACTGGCAAAGATCCGAAAATCAATCCCCACATTATTCATGATATAGAATGCGAACATGGCGAAGTTCGAACCGAACTTAGAGCGTAAGTGAGTGATCGTGTCCTCTTTCCCATACATCTGCTCCATACTCGTCATACCCTCAGCGCCGAGAATAGACTGGATCCAGGCGATTTCCACCCAGGCTGACGACCATACAAGTAAGTATGGAATCGCAAAGGCCAAGGTCGTGACCCAAAAGAGGCGTGCATTATCTCGCACAGCCTGAGGGATCGTTCTGAAGATATATTTTAAGACGCCCTCCCAGTTCCCTTCCTTACGCTTATGAAGCACCTTATACCCGCGCATGACGAGATCGTTTAGGTAATCTGTCACACGTCCGCCATACATCCGGTGCCGTGCTAGAGCTAAATCACGACACACCTCACGAAAGAGGCGAGGCACTTCGGAGAGATCTTGAACAGGAGGAGATGATTTTCGCTTTTCTAGCTCAGTGAGTGCATCACTTAGCTTCGCCCACTGCGGCGAGCGCACTCTTTCAAATTCACGTCGATTCATATGCCCACTTTACCTTTCAGACTGTAACCACTGACCGATCGCCTTTAACTTCGTTGCTCCTTTTGACCCACTCGCGCCTGTCACATCTGTGAGATAATTCGCTAACTCTGCACGGCGTTCGTCCGACCAGAATGGCGCACGCTCGGCAAAGGAAACAATCGCCGCCTCATCTTCCCTCCCCAGCACAACTTGTGGCACGAAAGTTTCAGCCGCACCTTTCTGATGCTCTAGAGCCATTCCTTGAATGCTAAATGGCTTGTCGTAAACGACTAGAGTATTTGCTGCGAGATCACCCAGCCTCTGGAAGCGCAGTGTAAATAGCATAAAAATAAGCCCCACTCCATAGGTGCCAAACGGTAAACTCACTCCACCCAACATGATAAACGGCATACCATCGGCAAATCGCAGTAAATTCCGAGTCACTGCCTGACCAACTGTGATAGGAGCGCCTGATGGTTGAACGACGCGAAGGCCGAGCATCCTTTTCCCTGGAGTCGCACCGCGCTTTCCTGCTTCGAAAATGATCATGTAAAGCCATGTCACAACGAATGAGATCAAGAGACTCACACCTCCACCAATTTCCCAGCTTCCTAGTAGGCCGAAAATAATATTCATCAGCAAAAGCAAGCCGACAGACAGAGCAACTCGAATAAAAAGATCCGCCACGAATGCAAAAACACGTGGAAAAGCCCCCGCGACACGTAGAGACACCTCCACTCCCTCGGCCAGCTCAATCTGCTGGCGGGTATCTATCTTGGAGTTAGGATGCGTCGTATCCACACGTTTATAACTGCCCCATCAGGCTAGGCATCGCAAGACCCTTTACCGCCAGCTTGAGAAAAAAGACAGACTTCTCGAGTTCTTCGCACCAGAGCCTTTCGCTCGAAAAAACATCATTAACCCTTGAGCCTCTTGATATCCCGCCCTTACTTACCGGCATGTCAGCTGAATGGTATTACGCAGAGCAAGGAAAAGAAAAATCCGGACCTATCTCTGCAGACACGCTCGCCCGCATCGTCAACGAATCTCCTGAAATCAGATCTTCCACCCTTGTCTGGCGTAAAGGCATGGCCGACTGGGTAGCTGCCAGCGAAGTCGAAGAACTAGACAGCTCCATTCCACCACCAATGGTTCCGCTAGAGGACAGTGAAAATCCGTATACATCACCTTCGGCAAACCCTTTAGGGAAAAACACAGCTACACCTGTTAAACCTGCGAACTTCACCCTCTATCTTGGCTCGCAAATCGTCGCGATGATTACCTTCTTCATCGTTTTGATACTAAACCTACCTGAGGACCCCAGCTCTATTCAGACTCAGGAGCAAGCACTCGAATTCCTCACTCAACCAGAGATGATCCGAGGCACTATACTCGCAGGTCTCGTATATCTCTTTAGCACCATCCTCAGTCTTATATACCTCTACAGAGCGTGGACAGCCCTGGGTCCTCGTGAATCCCTCAGCCCTGCCCTCGTTGTCGCACTTATGTGTGTCCCTATCCTTAATATCGGCTGGCGTTTTGTCGCCTACTGGAAATGGGCACAGCGCTGGAATCAAGAATTCAACCAATCAAGTGCCCCTCTTATGCCGACAGGAATATTCCTCGGTTTTTGTATCAGCATCACGGCCACGGTCGTCATCCCCTTTGCTGGAATCGCCGCCATTCCACTGATGTGGATCTCCGTCTACCACATGTGCCGCGCGATCAACTCCACATCTACACCACAGGAGAGATAGAAAGTTCGCACAAATCTGTAATAGCGGCTTTTTACTCTTTCTTCTAAAAAGAGCCCCAGTGAACAATGATCGATTCTATAGTATTTCAAAATACCCTCCCAACCTAGAAGAGTGGCCATGGCAGGCTATGATGATAGCGGTCGTGAACTGCTTTATGCTCTGGTCGTTGACCTGGTTACAGTTTTTGATCAACTTTGCCTTCTTCTCTTACGAAGGTCACAATCTCTGGTTCTATATAACATCGACTATTTTCTTTGGCTTAACGGTCCCCGAGCTCTTTCTTCTCTTATCGATCGTTCTTTCCTTCTTCTCTGTAGGAGCTGTCATCTTCGGCACTCGTCAAGCTCCGAAACTCTGGAAACGGATAGTAATGGTTTCTATCTTTTCTAGTATCACGATAGGAATTTCACTTATAAGCCTTCACCTCAGGCATTTCAGCTATCAAGCAGCAGTCAATTCATTTGAATTTACATCGCAGCGTTACGAACGTAATCTCGCTTCCGATTCCAAAAAAGACTGGCTTATTGAATACTTACATCTGGAGAAAAAAAATCTCGAACAGTCTGCCGAAAACATCCAAAAATACGAGGTTAAATATGGCAAAAACGAGAATTAAAACTATTTCCTCAGTAAATTAATCTCGCGTAAGCAAGGCACGTTGCTTTGTCAGAAATGATTCAATCAGCAGACTCTCTTGGCATTTCAAAGTGATGGCTCCTGTCCTATTTTGCAACATCACTTCAGCCCCTCTTTTTTCTAACTGAGTGACCAAGTGCTGATTCGCAGAGAACTCTGCCACTCGATCTGAATGAGACATAATGACTATCTGGGGAGCTACCCTGTCCCAGAATTCATGCATATCTGCACCTGAGCGTTGAGATTCCCCATAAATGACCACATCACTCTTCAGATCCGTAGCGCTCTCCAGGATCTGACGTTGTGCCTCCCTGCCAGCATCCCCCATGAGAAGTAGCCGCCAACCTCGGATCTCTAACTGAATCACCATAGACCAGTCATCAGCTATAAGAGAACCATCTAGTTCCCATGGAGAATTCAACACTCTCCAGCGTGCATCAGTTGAAAGCGGGATCCATTCCCCTCTTGTCGGTCTTCGTGTGTCGATGCTCTTTTCTTCAGCGAGAGCCATACCTGCACGAAATGCCGGACTTCTCGCGTTCGTCGTCGGCACCCAGATTCGTCGCGTATTTCCAGTTGCTAATAAGGACTCCATCCCACCACACGCATCAGCGGCAGGGTGTGTGATAACGAGATCTGCTGGCCTCATTGACAGATAGCGCATGCCATCTAACAGAGTCGAGCGATATGCTCTATGCGACCCACAATCCACCAATAGTCCATCTTCTATATTAACAGCCACTGCATTTCCTCCTGCAGCGAGATCGAACACCACCACTTGGCCGTCCTCTGATAGTAAACGCTGTAGATCCCACGATCCTCCAGGGAGATCAGCCATAGTCGCAGCCGTCCATGCAGACGTTTTAGCAAAGACAGCAGTCCCTTTATTCACGAGCCTCTGTGCATCTGAACTGAGCATACCAACAGCAAGACTCAAAAGCGCAAACCCCATCAGAAAGAGTATCTGAGGTGCGAGTAAAACACTCGCAAGAATAGACACCGGAGTGAACATTCTAAAATATAATCCTGAAAGTGGCATCGATCCGATCCATGCTGTTGCTGAACTTGCTACGAGTCCTGCCGTATAGCGGCGCGATACAAGTGCACGCCTCTGCCAGGTCGAAAGTAATGTGGCTGGCATGAATTCATCAACTTCCACAATCGGCTTAAACCAGTGAAGCACAATACCCGTCGTCAATACGATCACAGTCAACACCCCGTAAGACAGTTGGAATCCAGGTTGAAAGAGCTGATGGCTATCCCACATGAGAACGAGCAGAGCACTCAGAGCCATTCCATTAAAAAAGACCGCTCTCTGGCGCATGATCACTCCGAGAAGAATAAGACTAGCCATAAGAGCGGCTCGAACAGCAGCTGGGGGGAATCCTGTCAGTGCCGCATAGCCAATGGCTACACAGATAAGAACGCTCGACGTAAGAGAAAGTGACATTCCAACAAAGCGTAAAAACATCCCAACAACTAGAATTACGAGTCCAACGTGAAGTCCACTTACAGCGAATATATGCAAAGTCCCACTATCACGAAAATCCTGCAAAACAGGGTCTGAGCGATCAGGTCTATGCCCAAGCGTAACAGCCTTAATCACGAGCGCCTCGACCGAATCTTTATCTAAGCCATCAGTGAGGCGTGCTTCGACTTTTTGGGACATTTCTTGAGTCCAGCGTATTGGGAGCCTCCACCACACTGATCCCTCACGGCGCAAGAAAATCGTCCTCGTCGATGAGAGAGCCACACCTTGTCTCCACAGAAATGGTTGCCGGTCAAATTGACCAGGATTCCGTGGACTCTGAGTTGGCTCAAATTCGGCTCTGAAACGAATTTTTTCTCCATGCTTCACCTCTCGCCCCGTCCACTTTAACTCTACCGAAACGCCTGCAGGCAACCCATCAGCGTGATCTATTTTACACAGAAATCGACTACTATTCCATCGGTAAACCGGTTGACCTATAACGACACCGCTTGCCGATATATCTAAAGACTCATGGCTCCGCCAGACTTCCTGTGATCGTATTTGATACGAATGTTGATGCCCTAACCAGAGCGAAACGAACGCGGCGAAAAGCCACCCTAGCCGGCGCCCTCGGAGAAAGAAGACACCGCATGCGACAGCGACGAGCCACCAAGGTCCAGATGGCCATCTATCTGCAAAAAACAATGCTAGAATCCCCGCTAAAATCGGGCACAGAAGAGGAATGCACGCCCAACTGAGGGCATACTTTTTCCCAGCTTCAGTCATTTAACAAAGACAACGATTAGGAATGAGACCACTCCTGCATCTTGTGAGCCGCATTCGCCGAATGCCTCGTTGCAGGGAATTGATCAATCACCTGTTGCATCACTGCCGCAGCTGCCTCGCTATCCTTCTTGTTATCATGATAGATCTCAGCAAGACGGAACATCAGAAAGGCTGCATCATTTTCTTCCCACTCTTGGCCTTCGATCGCTTGTGTTAGAGTCGAGATAGCCGCATCTGGATCATGCTTATGTGTGAGTTGGATTTTCGCAATTTCTACATATGGAAGGCGGTCCATCGGATTCTGACGAGCCCCTTCGTAAAAAGCTTTTATCGCTGCATCGTAGTCACCTTGGGCAATTTTTGAACGCGCTTCACTCATTGGATCAATGCCAACCTCTTCAGTGCTATCGTAGACAGATTGTGTCGCTCGATGCGCCAGCATAGGCAGCACATGCAGAACAAAGAGCACACCTACATACCCAGCAGTCAGTAGACTGAGAAGCACTCCGCCGAAAATCAATTCATTCGAGTCCCCCTTCAGTTTTTGCTGGAATTCGAGAACCTTGTCTTCCGTATCAGGATCTTTCTCATCCGTTAAGTCCTGCTCATATGCTGCGACCTTGTCCTCGATCTGTTCATCCGAAAGATGCTTCTGTGAATAGTTGAACCAGCCGAAGCCAATCACTGCGATGCAAACGATGTGGAGGATAAGTTTCATGAAATAACAATGGGTTCCCTAAGGTTTAATCACAAAAGTCTAGAGAAGACAACCCACAGAAAAAATGCGCGCATGAGATTCATTGAATCACCGGTAAAGGGATTATTTCGGTAAATAGCATTTCCGCCCCTATACTCCATATCTTAAGCCCCTCAACGTGGATAAAATTTGCGATTTCATGGGTTAGCTTTAATCTACTGAAAAGTGAAGACTTCAGACGCTGAAGGCATGCTTATTGCTCATTTTAAAAAAGACTTTATGAAATATTCATTATTACTCGCCTGCTGCGCACTCGTCGCATGTAACCAGACTGAATCGACACAAAAAGACACTCCTTCACCAGGTCAATCTCTGGTCGCAGAGTCTATTGCTGCTCATGGAGGAATTGAAAAGTGGCGTAACAACGGCCAGCTGCAATTCCGCTGGAAATATCATATGACTGATAAAGGAGCTGTCGTTGATTCAACCCAGACCGTCGACCCGAAGACTCTGGCTGTGACCCACACAGTGCCTGGTAACGATACGCGCTTTGGCATGGTTAATGGCAAAGCTTGGATTCACCCAGCAGATGCGTCATTTGGCCCGCCGCCACCACGCTTTTGGGCGCTTACTCCTACGTATTTTATAGGAATTCC
>CALFDI010000156.1 GCA_937952875.1 uncultured Verrucomicrobiales bacterium | reverse complement strand
TCGACGAATTCGATGTCGTGGCAGAAGAGAAAGTCGACATGGTCCACCTGGAGGCGAGCGAGAGACTCATCGATAGAGCGAGTGACACGTTCCGCAGAAAAGTCGAATTCATCTGACTCGTAGCGGCCGCATTTAGTCGAGAGGAGATAATCGTCACGCTTTAGCTCCTTCAGCGCTGTGCCTAAGACAGTCTCAGCGCGTGTAATTCCATAATACGGAGAGACATCGATGTAATTAAAGCCCTCATCGATTGCGGTAAAGACTGCCTGCTTAGAGCGCGAGTCATCCGTTTCGTAAAAGACGCCACCGAGAGATGATGCGCCAAAGGATAGGGTCGAGACCTTATGGCCAGTGTGTGGGAGAGTTCTGTAATCCATTGGAGAAAGTTATTTAATAAATGTGGTAAGTGGAAGGGCGGTGCCTTTTCAAAAAAATGTCTAGAGCCTCTTAATTACGCGCTCTCAATGACGAGGTTAGCATAGGGAGTGGCGTCTGCTGTGCGGATAATACCGATAGCACCTTGAACGATATCTTGCTTGAAAGCGTCATGATCCATTCGAATGACTTCGGCATTCGGGCAGGATTGAAGAGTCGTATTGAAGGAATCGATCACGGATTGCTCATTCACCGCGAGAAACTGCTCAGCTTGCCAGATTTTTCCAATTTCAAAGTTCGGAGCGATGAGATCGAACACTTGCTGCACTGTTGGGATACCATGAGTGAGAGAAATATCGACTGTCTCAATCTCTGGCCAAAAAGGAAAGGCCCAGTCACAGATCACGAGACGATTCGTGTGGCGCACACGTGCGATGAGAGAGAGAATGTCAGGGTTAAGAATACCAGATTTGAGCATAAATAGGGGGAAGTTTGCTGTGATGCGAATCTTGGGAGGTCAGCACCGTCTGGGAAACACTTTTTTCTAATATGTGTGACGAACAGACGATGTTCTGACTGAGTTTTTTCTTCTGATCGGCATGAGAATCGCTATAAGTCGTGCATGTTTAGGTTGATTTTTCTCATATCGCTCACACTCAGCATAACACATGTTTCTGCAGATGAATGGCATACATTTACCAGCCAGAACGGGCAGTCGTTCGTAGGAAAAGTGGTCAGTAAGGATAACAACGGAGCGACAATCGAACGCAAAAATGATGGGAAAGTCTTTACCGTCAGCTTCGACAAACTTTCGGCTGATGATGTGAAGTATGTGAAAGCATGGACACAATCAGCCACCCCGGCAGCTACAGTGTCTTTTTCTGGTGAAGCAAACGTTCCCAAAGATCTTTTCCCACATTCACGGAAAGAAATCGCTCAGAAATTGAGAGAAATCAGTAATATACCTGCTCCCGCTTGGGCTACAGAAGCTCAAAAAAAGGCATTGGCGAGACTGAATCAGTATCGATTTCTCTGTGGAGTGAATTCGCCACTCACGTTGAATGCGGATGCAAATAGTCATGCGGAAAAGGCGACCGCAGTCATAGAGGAAAATTTTCCAAATATAAGTAGTCCGGAGATTCAGTCTGTTCTTAAGAACTTACTGTTTATCAATGGAGGCACGATAGAGACTCTTCCTCAAAATGTTATGCGATGCTTTGGCTCGGCTTCTCGAAGCACTCGTCATCTGAGGCATTATATACTCGATCCTACTCTTAAAGAAATCGGAATAGCAAACGCTGGAAAGTATTGCGGTGCTATGCGCCACCTGTGGGGGCGAAAAGGAAAAGAAAAAATCTGGTCTTACCCAGGAAAAGGCTTTTTCCCCGCCAGTTATTTTCACGGAAACGCATGGAGCGTGCACACAGGAAAAGATCTCGATAAAGAAGATCAGCTAGAAGTGTTTGTCTACAGGCTAGATGAACTTCCTAAAAAGAAGCCAAAACGTAGACAAATCAAAGGCAAACAGATGGAAGTTGTCTTTACAGCAGTTTTCAGTGGATCAGTTATCTTCGAGCCGATCGACCCCGAGACTAATGAGGTGCTGAACAAGCCAGGTATTTATGCCGTCTTTATTGATGGGGCAGGTATGAAGACTCAGTATGTAGTGGCTCTTTACTGATTTTGTTTCCGTCTGAGCTGCATGATGTGCTCGGTATAGAGGTTGAAGTCAATGTGCGGGAAGATGCTGAGATCGATCTCTGTCTCTCCGAAGTTTTGTGACGTCACCTTTGCGCGATTTCCTGTAAACTCTAGGAGTTGGAAGGTGAGGGTGTCGCCATTTGGATAATGGCCTAGGACATCACCATCTCGGAGTATTGCTTCATCGTATTCGAGATCTACTAGTGGCCTGAGAGCGATGTTTTTCATCCGGCTGAGAGGCACTGCAAGATCGCCATATGGGGTCAGGACATTGACTAGATCACCCTCTACATTTTTAACCTTTGCAATGAGGGAGTCGCTATTCCGAAGATTGATGAGTTGATAGCCTTCTTTCGTTTGTTTATCAGATATCCGTGTCTGCGTTGACTGTGATTCTTCTAATAATCCATCCCAAGACTTCACAGAGAGCTTCTGAATACTGAGGGAATAGTCGCTCGAGATGAGATGTAGCCCGTCACCCATTTTTCCTTGTTTAGGTGATACGTCGATCCATCCACCGACCTTTTCTCCGTTCACGCTGAGACTGATCTCTCCGCTTTCTCGATCGACAAAAATTGATACATCAGCTTCTTCACTATTTTGAAACGCTATGGGTCTGGCGGTTGGTAAGAAATTGAAGTCTTGGCCTTTCCCGTTTTCATCTACCCAGTTCTTCGACAGATCGATTCTGGATCTATTAAAATTCAATCGATAGCTATTCTCTGGGTAGTGACTGTGAATATTACTCGAGAGGAAAATGAGATCAAAATCTAGTGAACTGTCCCAAGAGAGTTTCATATTGATTTGAAAGCGATTCTTAGGAAAAGGAAGTGTTCGTGTGAGAGTCCCCGCCTGTGATGACTGCAGTCCCTTCGGGCCTAATGACCAGGCATTTTTATTAAGAGTCTTCCAATCCTTCAGATTAGTTGGGCCTTGGTAAAAGGTTTCATTGAGCTTTGTCAAAGTGAGCGTTCGGATCATGGATCGCTTCACAGTCAGGGCGCCGGCGTAGTCGGTATCGAGAGTGACATCGTGATTTGAGTTTATGGACTGTAGCTTTCCGTATAGGACGCCTCCTTTATTCATCTCTAAGCGGGCTGTGTGATTATCAGGCACAGGTGTGGCTGATGTGCGCCGCTGCCAATACATAAGCTCATCGAGCTTTAATTCAGCAGGCTCGGCTAAGAGAGGAGATGTCCAGTCGATCTCTTTCGAAGAGCCAGAAGAGGTAGATCCAAGCAGTTTATCCTCGTTTGAAAAAACGAGTTCTATGTGGTTAGGTTCTGGCTTTTCTTCAGCAAAGGCGGAAATCGCACAGCTGAGTAATCCCCAATATACTATACATTTAGTCATTTTCTTTTTCCGGGGCTAAGGTGATAGATCTGATGGAGCTGCGTTTGAGAGAGAGCTGGCCGAGTTCAGGATGGGTGAATTCCGCGGTCTCTGGTGTGAGGGTGAGACTTGGAACACTGAGGATGCCGTTTTCTTGGAGAGAAAGGGTGAACTTTTCATCTTTTTGAATGATGTCTTCAGGAGCTGTATCGAGCGCTAGGAAAATAGTAGAAAGATACTTCGCAGGGATCGGCATCGTTTTGCCATTTCGAGAAAACGGGCTGTCTAAGAAAACAGTGAGCTTTCCATCTTCTGGTCTGATGCTTTCTATATCACCTGTGAAAAGTTGCCCTTCAGAGTCGATCACCGAGTCCTTGTCAATCGTGCTCCGTTTTTCATTTCTTTGATGTGCGCCGACTGCATCCCATGTGAGCACTTCTATATTACTCACATGATTCGCTGCACTCGCGTTACTTGCGGAATGTATAGTAACGCCTGACCCTCGCGGCGGTCCATCGCCAAAGAGGTCAGTGTGCATGCCTTCCGGTCTACCGTTGATGAAAATGAAGGTGACTCCTTTTGTTCGATCGACGCGGAATTCGATATCGACGGTCTTTTCCTTCAATTTATCCATTCGTCTTGGGATCTCTGCGATCGTGTTATAACGAGCTCCACTCCCTTTGCTGTTTTCTCTTTTGAGATCCATGCCGCTGCGGTTGATAGAGAATGTGTAGCGGTCTGCTGAGGTGCCAGCCGAAAGACCTGGGTCGCAGAAGTGGATCTTCATCTGTGGAGATCCTTCCCATGAACACGTGAATTTCAGAATGAAATCATCGGGTAGTCTAAGATCAGAGTAAATGTAGCCATTGCCGTTAGAAATGAGCGCTCCATCTTCGTATGACCATTCGTCACTCTCAGACCATTCTTTGCGATTTTGTGGCCCAGTGTATACTGGCTTGCTATTCGAGAGATTAAGAATCATCGAAGAAATAGTATTTCGCGGAATAGAGATGTGGCCGATCGACGTATTTTCTAAAGTCAGTGTGTCCTTATTCATGTTAAGGATATTTCCAGCTAACTTATCTCCGGATACTAGTGTGACAGAGGTTGTGTGGGTCTCTGTTGCTTGATCAGTATTTTCTTCAAATATACAGGCTTTTAAAGCTGAAGATTTCAGGGCGAGAGGAGCTTTGGCAAAGGGGTAATCTAGTCTTACCACTGAGCTATCCATACTCTGCACTTTACCTGTAAGAGAGTCACCCGTGTTTAAGACGACAGTATCTGCCGAGATCGGTAGAATGCTCAGGTAGATGAGTATTGGTAGAGAGCGTAGTGTAGACATGACGAAATGTTAGAATTCTTCATCCCATAGATTGACTGGATCGTAGTCTGGCATGAAGTCAATGAGAGCGATGTGGGGGAGGGATATCTGGCACATGCCAAGGACTGGATGCTTCAGATGGAGGCGTCCATGTTCCGATGATTTGACTTCACCCATAATTCGTCCAGCTGGCTGAAGCTGTATCAATGATAGATCTTTTTGAGAGTTTGCACCTTGTGCCCCTGAGAGGGAGATGTCTGATACTTGATCTTTAGGAATAGCTAAGTCTGCGTAGCGACTCTTCACGTGTATGGTGTCAGCAGAGATGGCGCTCACTTTTCCAGAGATACGGTCTAAGCCATTAGTTAGGAGGACGATGTCACTGTCGCCATTTGCAGTCATGCTAAGCGCTGAGTCTGGTTCGCCATGCCATTCGCTGACGCTGATGTTAGAGAGCCGGAGTCGGCTAGAACTATTTAGCCCCATGATGGCTAGTCCAGATCCTTTGAGGAAGTTTTGCCCGTCTTGACCTTCCCATTTCAGAGCCAGTTCATCATTCACGTAGACGAGGATACGGCGATGATTCCGATCAGTTCGAATGTCGATTTTGGCCTGCCCTGTTTGTGAGAACTTGCGATGAAAGTTTTTATTTTCGCTGTGTATCCGTTGCCGTGCAGGTTCGTTTTGTGAATCAAAGCCAATCGCGTCCAGTTGGACATTAGATCCGTGAAAGCTACAGAGCATACCACTGCCGAGTTGAAGAGGTAATCGGTCGCTTCGCCCTTTATCTAAAAGAGGATTGGCTGCGTTTTCGTCATCTGCATTTTTATCGAAAAATGTGGAATTAATGTGAAGAGCTAGGCCGAACTGCATGCGGTTTTTCCAAGCGATATCGAACTGAATACGTGAGGTGTCAGACAGCTCGAAATCTGCCTTTAATTGTGTGAAAGAATAGTTATACCATGACGCTCCTGAATAGACCCAGAGTGGTTTTGGTTTTTCATCATCTTCTTCAGGCTCTTGTTCCTCTTCATTTTCAGCTGGAAGAGGTTCGAGCACGGTCCATCCCTTTTCACGAAATGGCCCTCTATAAATCAATTTTCCACCCCATGGATTGGG
>CALFDI010000155.1 GCA_937952875.1 uncultured Verrucomicrobiales bacterium | reverse complement strand
CTTAAACAACTCACCTAATAGTGGATAAGCGTGCAGTAAGTATGCCGATTGTCTAATTGCTAAAGAAAATTGTGTCTGTAGAGCAAGGGGCATAGCTCAATACAGCAGAGAACATTGAAAGGAGGGTGTATTTCAGAGAGGTTTGCAGTTGAGATTTTCTGCAGCTAAGCGAAGGATCAGGGCATGTGGATCACCGAGCGCGACTTCGAAGATATCAAATATGAAACGACTGATAATGGGCAGATTGCAAAAATTACAATCAACCGTCCAGAGGTGCGAAATGCATTCCGCCCGCAGACCGTAAAAGAAATGCTGCAGGCGTTCGAGCTAGCGCACGAAGACGAAAAAGTTGGCGTCATTATTTTAACCGGTGAGGGTGATCTAGCCTTCTGTTCAGGAGGGGACCAGAAAGTCAGAGGCCATGCTGGATACATCGGTCAAGATGGCGTCCCTCGCTTGAATGTCTTGGATTTACAAAAAAAGATCCGCTCAATGCCGAAGCCAGTGGTCGCGATGGTCGCAGGCTACGCAATCGGTGGAGGGCACGTCCTACACATCGTATGTGATTTAACGATTGCTGCTGATAATGCCCGCTTCGGGCAGACTGGTCCGAAAGTTGGCTCTTTTGACGGAGGACTTGGGAGTAGTTATCTTGCCCGCATTGTAGGGCAGAAGAAGGCGCGTGAGATCTGGTATCTCTGCCGTCAATACGATGCCAAGCAGGCGGAAGAGATGGGATTGGTTAACACTGTGGTTCCACTGGCTGATTTGGAAAAAGAAACACTGCAGTGGTGCCGTGAGATGCTTGTGCATTCACCACTCGCCTTGCGTTGTCTGAAAAGTGCTCTCAATGCCGATTGCGATGGGCAAATGGGGCTTTTAGACCTAGCGGGAAATGCCACGCTACTTTACTACATGAGCGAGGAAGGGAAGGAAGGAAAGCAAGCCTTCATTGAAAAGCGCCAGCCTGACTTTTCAAAGTTCCCGAGAGTGCCGTAGTTAGTGAGAGTTGGGCGTTCGCCCCTCAAAGACACTTACACTTCGTAGAGCATACGGCTGCAGTTCTCGCATTGAGCGATTTCTTTATGCGCACGTAATTTAGAGAGCGTTGCGGGGACGAGCTTCATGTGACACCCACCGCAGGCGCCAGACTTAGCTTCAGCCATTGCTTCACCTTTTTTGCTATCGAGTAGACGATTGTAGAGAGTCAGTGTCGGTCCTGAAATGTCTGTCGAAAGTTCATCGCGCTCTGCCTCGAGCTCTTTGATTTCAGTTTCACAGTTCTCTCGTTTCTTTTGAAATCCCGCGAGTTCTTCGTCAACGAGCGCTTGAGTTTTGCTAAGTGCGTCTTGCGCCTTCTCGAGCTGTTCATTTAGCTCATCCGCGACTTCCATGAGTTCGAGCTGAGATGTTTCTAGCTCATCGACTTGATCGTTATAGCGCTCGACTTCACTTTCGAGTGCCTTGAATTCTTCGTTCTTTTTCGTTTCGAACTGCTGAGTCTTTAGGCGCTCTAGGGTGTTCTTGCGTGTGCCAATATCGAGATCAACGGTTTTGATCTCCATTGCATTGGCTTGGATTTTTTCCTTAACGCTCGCGACCGTAGCGAGATCAGTGCGCAAGTGGTTCTGCACACGAGCCTCATCTTTCGGGAGCTGAATCAGTTCGGCCTGTAGGGCATAGCGTCTAGAATCACGGTTATGTAGGACGAGGAGTTTTTCGAGCTCTGGTAGCATGCTTGTGATTAGTGATCTGTAGGCTATCGTGCAAGCCTACAGCAAGTCTGTGGCGAGAAATGAACGCTTTTTTACACTGGCAAGAGTTGCAAATTCAGATGAGTCTCACTCTGTTCAATACGCAAAGACTTTAAATTATGGATATCCAATGCCCAGCCTGCTCAGCCCAGTTTAACTCACCAGTAGATATTACTGGTAAGATGGTTCAATGCGGGAATTGTAAGGAAAAGTTCACCGTTAATAGCAAGACGGTTATCTCATCTCAGTCTCAAGCTGATCAGAAGAACGATGATTTTCTCAAAAGTCTTCAACGGGTCGAATCGAAGGCTGTAGCTGTAGCTCCTATGAATCAGCCGACCTTCCAACAGGCGATGTATCAGAATATGGAAGGCATGAGCGCAGCTGATGTAATGCCTCTCTCTCCTAAGTCACTCATTGCGATAGGCGTAGGAATCATCGCAATGCTATTGGGAATTGTCGTTTTTGTCGTCGCTGGTGGACCTAATGGGAATATGCAGGACTTAAGCACGGATAAGCGATGGGTGATCGCTGGTTTCTTAGCAGTGTTAGGCTCAGCACTTGTGATTTTTGGAAACGAGAAATCTCGTAAAAAAGGGGTGTTGTTAGCTCTTCTGTTTGCTCTCCCTCTACTGGCTATGCCGATGATCTATCCTCAGCAGAGTAAAGTGGCATATCATTCTGCTGATTACAGTGAGAAGAGGACCAGTGATAGCGATTTCGAAGACCTTCCTGATCTCCCCGAGCCAGAGGCAGAAGTCGTCGATATCGAGGCATTTAAGAAAATGATTAGCTGGGATAAGGTGGATCAACTGATGCGCCGTGAAATCGCAGCCGGCATGAGTATAGATCAGGCTAAATCTTCCGTTTATGCCGTCTACGTGCTGGGTATGGAGGCTAAGCATAAGTATAATGTCCGAGACTTTCTCATGCAGCGGAGTGCTGCTACAGAGGCGAGTGTCGTCTACGAACGAGGGCAAGGAAATTGGCTCTTTCTCGGAAAAGGGATGCAGGTGCCTTTAGAGCGTCTAGCAGAGCAGTGTCTGCAGATTGGTAGAGTCGATGAGATATTTCCTGATCTACGCGTCATTCAAGTGAGCGTGGATCCGAAGAAGCTGGTTACAGCTGATTCAGACGCTCTTACAGATCCTAGCTCTGACGAGTTCTACTTTGTCAATTATTCTGAGCTGAGTAGTATCGACCCCAAGCGAGTCGAAAATGCGATCAAGAGACTCATTACTGCTGAGCCACGGATGCAGCGCAGACTTATCCGTGATAAATTGTTGTCTCTAGCGAAAGCAGATCCCACAAACATTTCTCTTCTAGAGCAGATAGGAAAGGCTCTTCAGATATGGTCGATAGAAGATGATAGCTCGGATCGACTTTTACTCGATTCACTCTTGCCGAATATTCCTAATTTAGCCGATGTTCCCGAGAGTATTATTGAGTTCGGGGTGATCCGACAGAATCCAAGCATTGTGCCAGCAGTCCTTTCAGCATGGGAAAAGAAGCCTCTAAAGCAGGAGGCTAACCTCATTGCTTTAGGAGCAGTAGCGGAAGACTTCATCATCAAGCATCTTGCGGGATTAGATGTGGGTCTGAAGCAGTCTGCAGTGAGAATTCTCACACAGATAGGCACATCGAAGAGTCTCCCTGGCCTGAATGCGCTTAAAGAGATATCAAGCGATGATTTTAAAAAGCTCATCGAAAGTGCAGAGACTGCCATTAAGGCGAGGTCCTAGGGCTAGACTGATGAATGTCAAAGGAACCGTAATTGATACACAGAATTACTATGTGTGTCAGAGGTGCACAGCGTGCTGTAAATGGCCAGGAGATGTTAGAGTCGAAGCTGATGAAATCCCTCTGATAGCGGAATATTTAAACCTCTCAGAGCAGGAGTTTATCGATACATTTACTCGCCTTCGATCGAACAGAAAGGGGCTTTCTATCATCGAAAAGTCAAATCATGAATGTATCATGTTAGAGAATGGGGGATGCAGAATTCATGCTGTCAAACCTGAGCAGTGCAAAGGCTTTCCCAATAGCTGGAACTTTCCTGGCTGGCAAAAGACTTGCGATGCCAAGGCTATCCCGCGAGAGGAAGCCAAGGCTCAAGGTTTATTGGAGGAGGACTAGGTAACCGCTCCTCCGCAAGATGATCCAGCACCTGCAGTGCATGCGAAGCAATGATTCGCCGTCCGAATCGGAATGTCGACGAATGTCTCAGGATCAATATCCCAGACGAATAAATCTTCTTCAGATGCGTTGTCTTTTAAGCTCAAATTGATCTGTTGATTAAAGTCGCAGTCAAAGACTTTACCGGTCCAATCTGAGTTAATCGTATTCCGGCACATGAGGCCATCAACGGTCGCAGGATTGAAGGCTTCCTTGAGGAGTAATTGATAGTCTTGTAGCTGATCATTACGCTTTAGATAAGCCGCATATCGACCGATTCCCATATTGGCGATGGCGTAGAGATCATTGAACTCAATATCGAAATGAGTTTTCAGTTCACGCTTGTAGTCAGCCTTGAGTTCATCCTCGTCTGGTGGGAGGAAGGCTCCATTCGGATTGTAGACGAAGTTGATTTCCAGCTCTGGGTCACGGCCATAGCCGATGGCATTGAGCTTTTGAAATGCCGAAATTGAAGAGTCAAAAACACCGTCTCCTCGCTGTTCATTCACGTTCTGTGGAGAGTAGCACGGCATAGAGGCGACGATCACGATTTTGTGCTTAGCATGGAACTCTGGAATCCATTCGAAGCCAGGCTCATTAATGATTGTCGCATTGAGCCGAGTCATGACTCGACGGGGTTTTTCGAAGTTTCTCACCGTTTCGACGAGTCTCCGGAAATCTGGAATCATCTCTGGTGTTCCACCTGTGAGATCGAGTGTTGGAATGTCTGTTTTTTCGAACCAAGCGAGGATTTTATCGACCACCTCAGACGTCATGATTTCCTTCCGCTTCGGGCCTGCATTCACATGGCAGTGGTAGCAGGTGAGGTTGCACAGCTTTCCGATGTTTAACTGGAGAATCTCAGGCGTGCTTCTTGTAAGAGGGGTGGTTGCGGACGCTAATGCGGAATCAAAGTCTGAAATCATCGTATGGAAAAATTATCGTGATAAAAGAAATATGCGACATTTTTGTAGTGGCAGAAAATCTAAAATCTTCCACTATGAGCTTATAAACACAGACTTATTTCATCTAAAATCCACATTCTTATGCAACCTCTAGTAATATTAATCATT
>CALFDI010000154.1 GCA_937952875.1 uncultured Verrucomicrobiales bacterium | reverse complement strand
GAAGGCTGGCGAGTAGGGTGTTGATTCCGTTCGTCTCGGGAGTTTCTGAGATGGATCCTGCGAGGCTGGCGGTGCAGAGATTGACAAGAGGGAGCCTCTTATCTTGCCCTAAGATCACTCTCATGCCATTCGAGAGGGTGTGAGTGGTGAGTGCGTTCGCTACTGATTTTTTCGCAGATGCTTGAGATGTGCTTTGTTCTGAGTTTTCAGGGTCGAGCGATGTGATGCTGAGGGTGGATGGTGTGAGCCAGCGCTTGGCTGCTTGCAGGATGTCTTCTGCAGTGACGGCATTGAGGGTGGTTAAATAGTCTCGGGTAAAGTCGAGATTGCGTGCCTCGTTCCAATTAGAGGCGAGGTCGGAGGCGCGACCAGAGGCTGTGGTGAGTGTGCGGAATTGACTGGTCAGCATCATTCGCTGAGCCTTTTTAATGAGATCATCTAATGGCTCAGAAAGGGCATCTTCGAGGGTGGAAATGATGGCGGCTTCTAGAGAGTCGCGTCCGTCTGCAGGGACCTCTGCTGAGATGGCGAAGAGCCCTGGTCCGTGTGCAGGAAGCCATGATGACGCGCCGATATGAAGGCAGAGCTCACGCTCCTCTCGTAGTCTGCGATAGAGAATAGATGAGCGCCCAGCGCCTAGAATAGTCGCGAGAAGATCTAATGCAGGTGCATCTGGATGCGACATCTCAGGGGCTTGCCAGCTGAGGGTGAGGTGACTCGCGTGAACGGCAAAGTTTTTCCGATTCACTCGCCGGCCCATCTGGCGCGGCTCGATAGGAAGAATAGGTTGATCGTCAAAGCGGGTGGATTTTTCCGGTGTCAGTGACGCGAGCTGTTCAAGTATAGAGGCGTCATCGACTTGGCCGGCGATGACGACGAACATATTCCGCGGAGAGTAACGACGAGCGTGATAGTCCACCATATCTTCTAGAGTGATGGCATTGAACAGGTCGAGGTGACCTATGACTGGATGGCGGCGGGCATCGCGCTGATAGAGTGTGCTGAAGAGAAGCTGTGAGTTCTGAGAGTCAGCACTATCGAGCCCCATGTCGATCTCGCGGCGAATGACATCGCGTTCACTTTTGAATTCTTCAGCATCGAAGGTCGGACGAAACATCATCTCGGATAAGACATCGAGAAATGTAGAGGTGCTCTGCGACGGTCCATCTATGTAGTAAACGGTGCGGTCAAAGGTGGTGTAAGCATTCCACTGTCCGCCAGCGGCTTGGACTGTCTGCCCGAGAGACTCACTCGAATATTTCTCAGTCCCCTTAAAAACCATATGTTCTAGTAAATGAGAAATTCCAGAGCCGAGCAGCGGGAACTCATGCATACTGCCTGTCTGGACCCAGAACTGACATGAGACGACGGCGGCTTCTACTGATGAGTCGATAATAACTGTGAGGCCATTATCGAGTGTGTGGATGGATGCTGGTGAAGCGGGAAAGTCGATCATGTGCAGCACTCATGCCTTATACGGGCTATCTGCGCAAGGGAGGATCATTCTATGCTTCCTGCAGAGTTTAACTCTCGTTAGAGTCCCTTTTATGAATCGAAATGCGACTATCGGTCTTGTCTCTATTGTTTTTCTGGTAGTCGCTGTGTGCTTAGGTGGTGTTTTCCTAAAAAAATGGCGGGCGAAACAGACTCAAGAGATACAGGCCTCCATGATCTTCTCCCTCAAGGTGCCAGCGAGAACAAATACGGATGAACTCATCGAGTATGAAAAGTCGGTATTTCTCAGAGATGAGGCAGTCATGCATGTGATCAAGACGCATTCTCTCGATAGCCGCTGGCAGCTGCCGCAGGATGAAGCAATCGCTCGAGTGAAGGCGAAGTTCTCGATGTCACTCGATAGTGGTCAGGCTTCTGGCGTGAAAATCAGTTACCAAGACAGGGATCGAGATGTTGCTAAGACGGTCCTAGCTGGTCTCATCGATGCCTATTCTGCAGTGAAAACAGCTGAAATGGTTCAATAGTGAGACGATTTAGTCTTGAGTGTGTGGAGTGACGCAGGATGATCCCGCTGCATAGACAGCTGAGATCAGCGTCTTACCTCTCACACTTTCTTTTTCCTTTTCTTTCTTATGGGCCAAAACGCTACCTACTCAGAACTCGCTGCTGCCTTTGCAGCGCATGAATCATTCTTCCTCATTAGTCACGTGCGACCAGATGCAGATGCGATAGGCTCTGTTATTGCCCTCGGTGAAAGCCTTCGCGCTATGGGGAAAAACGTGATCATGTGTGACGAGGATGGAGTGCCAGAAAGCTTGGCCTTTCTCCCGTCATCGGATGCCGTCATCACTCCACCAGCGGAGCCCTTGGAGGTAGATGTCGTGATCGCTCTGGACTGCGCGACGAAGCCACGTCTAGGAGAGAATGCTCTGCATGCGGCCTCTCAGGCTAAGCTCTGGATCAATATCGATCACCACAAGTCGAACCCTGGATACGGAGACTTGAATCTCGTAGACAGTTCCATGCCAGCGACAGGGCAGATCCTCTACGAGCTACTGACGTCACAAGAGATGCCTTTTCCAGACTCCACACGTGACGCGATCTACGCAGCGATCTCGACTGATACGGGCTCATTTCAATTCCCAGGCACGACGCAGCGGACGTATGAAATAGCAGCCGAGCTCGTAGGGCGTGGTCTCGATGTTGGTGAAACGAATTCTTTAATTTACGATAATAACCCTTACCGACGTGTCGAACTCACACGGGCTCTTCTCAATACGCTGGAGCGACCGAGTGAGAAGGTAGCGCACTGGGAGCTGCTCTACTCTGTGAAAGAGGAACTCGCTCTGCAGCCTGATGATAGTGAGGGGCTGATCGATATGATTCGAGGTATTCGTGGCGTTGTCGTTGCCATCTTCTTCGAGGAGTTAAAGGGCGGGACGATT
>CALFDI010000153.1 GCA_937952875.1 uncultured Verrucomicrobiales bacterium | reverse complement strand
ATAGTGATGGTGCCAGCCATGACGCGTGCGCCTTGTTCTTCGTTATGCTCGAGCACGCTCTGGTTCACCATTTCTGAGACGGCTTGGGAGCGGTTATCGAAGCCGCGCTCGTCGACGAGACGATCCAAAGCGAGATAGACTGACTCTTTCAGAGAAATGCTGATGCGGTGAATGGCTTCACGGCCTTTGGGCGGAGATGTTTCAATCATAGCAGTAAGTGGAGCAGGTTGTGGTCCAAGTAATACGAAAAAATTAAAAAGTATTACGCGAGGGGTGCTTTTTCTTGTTTAGCCCGTTCTAGCGTGCTGCAGAGGGCTACTAGCATCTCTTGAAAAAGGGCAGCGCCTTGCTCAGTTGTAGCGCGGGAGGGGAAACCAGTGACTCCGTTCCGGCTGGTCTGAGCTACTGGATAGGAAAAGACCGTGTCTTGAGTGCGGTCTGAGTCATCAGCTTCTGTGAGACGGTCTAGGTGAACGAGATCTGGGTAGAGATGCATTATCAGAGCTGTTTCAGCCTGGTTTGCGTGCAGGTCGTCCGCGTCTTGGGTGTAGTTCTTCCAGATGGAGTCTGTTAGCTGGAAGGCATTGATGAGTCCGATTTGAAAGGTGCCCATGTGTTTGAGTCGGATCTTATCTACGGCGACTCTAGTGGGAGCGTCATTGCCGAAGTGCGTGTTGACGAAGAGAAGCTTCTTCCAGCCTGTCGAGACAGCCCAGTCGGCGATGTCAGTGAGAGTGGAGATTAAGGTCTCGTGATTCAGAGAAAAGGTGCCGGGCCATTTGGCAGTGTGGCCTTGAGAGGCGGTGACTCTAAGCGTCTGCAGAGTGGGGATGCCTGTGAGGTCAGAGGCTTGCTGGCAGAGTGAGTCGGCTAGCAGTGAATCCATTCCGATGGGGAGGTGTGGCCCGTGCTGTTCTGTGGCTCCAAGCGGGAGGATGAGGAGCCCAGCCGCAGACTTCTGCAGTGCAGAAATATCTGACCAAGCAATGTGCTCAAGGAGAGGCATCAGAGTGAGGTGTTAGAAGAGACGGGCGTATTGATCGATCTCCCACTGCGAGACGCGTTGGTGGTATTGACGCCATTCTTCGGATTTGTAGGTGATGAATTCATCGCGCAATTCTTGGCCGAGCGTCTCGGTGACGAAAGGATCGTCTGCAAAGGCTACGACGGCTTCTTTGAGATTGGTTGGAAGTTCCTCGATACCACGGGCTTTGAACTGTTCGGGTGTGAGTTCGTAAAGGTTGTCTTCTGTTGCTGTGCCGGGATCGATCTTTTCGCGGATGCCTTCGAGACCCGCGGCGAGAGCGAGGGTGGCAGCGAGGTAAGGATTGCAAGAGGAGTCTGCATTGCGTGACTCGACACGACCTCCGGCCATGGGCACGCGGACCGCATTTGTCCTATTGTTTTTCCCGTAGCTGTTAAAGACAGGAGCCCAAGAGTAGTAGGGCATGAGTCCACGTCGAACGAGGCGCTTGTAGCTATTCACTGTAGGAGCGAATGCAGCACAGAGTGCAGGGCCGTGCTTGAGAATTCCGCCGATGAAGTGGTAGCCGAGTTCAGTGAGGCCGAGGCCCCGTGGGTCGTCTTCGACGGCGCATTTGAAAAGGTTCTTTCCGCTGTCTTTATCGAAGAGAGACATATTGAAGTGAGCACCTGAACCAGTTTTATCAGCGAACGGTTTCGGCATGAAGGTGGCGAGGAGACCTTCTTGTGCAGCGTATTCCTTCGCCATCATGCGGAAGAATGTGAAACGGTCACACATGGTAAGTGCGTCGCTGTAGGAGAAGTCGAACTCGAACTGTGAGTTCGCGTCCTCGTGGTCCAGTGAGTAGAGGTCCCAACCGAGGTCATTGATCGTCGTAGAGACTTTATCGATCCACTCATAACGATCCATAAAGCGTTTCACATCATAACAAGATTTTTCAAGATCATCGTCAGGGTTCGGGATTTCAAGTCCGCCGTGCTCATTGAGTTTAACGACGAAGACCTCGCACTCGATTCCGAGGTTCAGCCCAAAGCCCATTTCTTCGGCAGCGGCAATCTGCTTCTTCAGGGCAACGCGTGTATTGATCTCATAGGGCTCACCTTTAAAGGTATTATCCGCTGGCATCCATGCGACTTCCTTATTCCATGGGAGTTGAATGATATGACTAAGGTCGGGAACGGAGGCTATCTCATCATCATTAGGCGACTGACCGAGTCCATCCAGCGCGTAACCTGTATAGAGTTCTGAGCCTGCTGCAAAATGCTCGAAGTGATCGATGGGGACGAATTTTCCCTTCGGCACACCGTGAATGTCGACATAGGCACCGACGCAGTATTTAACTCCCTTTTCTTTGAGGGAATTCTTAATGGCTTTGAAATTTGACATAAAAATACTATCGTTTTAGTTATTCGATTTCTTCTCCGACAGGAGTCATGCGGAAGACAGGGAGGTCTTCGAGTGCGTGCTCGCCCGGTGGGTGAATGAGGTCTTCGAGGTGCTTCTTTGTGGCGAGGAAGGACGGAGAAATGAATTGCTTGACGTTGCGCGGACGAAATACCGGGACTTCGAGATGCTCGTCCACTCGGCCAGGGTTGGAACTGAGTGTGAGAATTCGGTCGGAGAGATAAACGGCCTCGTCCAGATCATGGGTGATGAAGACGATGGTGATGTCGACGTTTTTCCAGATCTGTAGGAGATAGTGCTGCATTTGGGCGCGGGTCTGTGCATCGAGAGCGCCAAAGGGCTCGTCCATGAG
>CALFDI010000152.1 GCA_937952875.1 uncultured Verrucomicrobiales bacterium | reverse complement strand
GAGCTTATTGAGCTACATCTATACGTTCGATCTCCAGAGCAGCGACGGGCACTGGAGGTTGGTTGAATCCAATGAGTAAGGACGGGCCAAAGACTGGGCTATTTACGAGTGAAGTAATAGGCGCTGGTGGTGATGTGTCGGCTCCATCACTTGAAAAGAGAGTGCCGTCTTCAGTGCCTGCATCCCATGGTCTGAGTTCGAGCTCAAAGCTGCTGATGAAGTTCCCGTTTTCATCCATTAACTGATGACCAGAAATCCCTGTGAACCAATCGGGACTTGATGAAAAACGCGACGCAAGAGTCAGGAGGGGAGTTTCGCTCCGAGCAGTGAATTCAAAAGTCACAACACCCAGCTCTTCAGTGACCCCAGCGGCTTCGATGAGTTCGCCGCCTGTGCCAGTATTGATAGCAGCATTGATTTCTGAGATGAATCCTTCAGCGTTTCCTGTTTCTGTTAGAGTTTCGAGCCCACTGCTAGCGAGGCTTCCTGATTCCCAGAAAGAAATCTCTTCACTATGAGTTCCTCCCGTAATTGGGCTGAGCATGGGGCTCGGAGGCACAGTATTGAAAGCTAGACCACTCCATGCACTGCGGAATGTGACGCGGTAAGTGGCCATCTCTTCAGGTGCTGCATTTGAGATCACCTGAAAGAAACGACGTTCATTTCCTTCAATCGGAATGAGCGCTTCTGTTTCCATTGTTCTTTGCGTGACAGGTTGCCATATCGAGAGATCAGAGCTTGCCATGAGTTGATAGGGGGGCTGTCCTTCGGACCAGATGAGACGGAAGTCATTTCCCTCACGATTGATCCTGAGAGTCGGGCGTTCTTCTTCTGGAGTGAAGAGTGAAAAGGTCCCTAGGTTGGGGGAACCTACGCTCCAGTTCGCTGCGGATCGAGGGTCTGGACCAGTGAGTGATATAGATTGGTTAGGAGCTGGAGATGCAACGAAAGATGTAGTAGAATCCCAATCTTGACCGTTGACGGCCACACCTGTGCGTCCGATGGGAGCTGCTCCCCAGGTAAGACCATTGAGAAGGGCTGTTGAGCTACCAAAACTACGTGAACTATAGATCCAGAGGTCGGATGCCGTTTGATTGCCAAATGATACTGTATAGAGACGTGATTGCCCCGGAGTGAATGTGGTATTTGCAGGGACGGATGTTACGTAGTCAAAGCGATGACAGAAAGGAAGTGCTGAGGCCGTTGTGATAGTCGTTTCGCTGACATTGGTGACTTCTATTTGTCCAGTAGCAGGCCAGACTTCTGTGATCCAGAGGTCTTCAACGCTCTGCGCTGAGATTTTGCCGACGGCTGTTAGACTAAGCACTGAACCGAGGGTGATTTTTAGAAAAAGAGGAAAAATTTTCATAAGAGTATAAGAATGGAGAAGTGGAGATTGAGCACTTATTGCGCGGCTTGTTTTTCCGCTTCCACTTCAAGTTTCAAATTGGTGATAAGTTGTGTGACAAGGCGGAGGTCTTTAGCAGAAAGAGCATCAGGATTGTCTTTAACAGCTTGACTGAAAACTTCGGTAGCCGTCTCGAGATCAAGATCAACGTCATGAGCAGGAACGACTGATGGAAGAGGCTGATTGATATTCTCGGTAGCAGTCGTTGAGACAACAGTCTTGGGAGTCGCTTCAGCTTCAAGAGAATGTGAAAGAGTGAGGTCCTCTTTCTGAGAAGAGGGGGCTTTTTCGGTGAGTGCTATTTTGACAAACACTGCGAGAACAATAATCGAGAGGACGAAAATTAATCGTTCAAAAAATTTAGGGGACATGGCTGGAATGGTTTTTTAGAGAGGGGAAATGAGAGGAAAGAGTGGGAATCGCCACACGACAGGAGATGAATGTGACGACTCCCAAACTTGAACTACGAGAGATAACTTATTTTATCTGAGAGTGTGATTAGAAGGTGTTCACGAAGACCTGTCCGCGAATTTCTCCTGCAGGATTGGCTGCTGTGTGCAGATTGACGTAAGTTGCACCAGAGACCATCTCTGCGATCAGTGAATCGAGAGCATCAGTATTATTCGCGATAGGGCCAACAACAGTAGAGGCATTGACGCGACCAAATGCGAAACGTCCAAAGACTGTCTGCAATGGAAGTGTGACAGGACCTGTCTGAAGGTTTGGCGCAAGGTGAAGGTGAGCTGCAGTGAGATCGCCTGTTAGACCATTGGCAAAGACGAAGTAAACGAGTGACTCGCCATCATCATCGAGGAAGAAGAAACAACGTCCATTCGCATCCGAAGTCGAACCTGGAATGGAGAAACGTGAATCGAGGTCTCCACGGAATAAGATAGAAGCAGCTTTATCAATGTATGTGAGCTTAACGCGGGCAAGGTTGTAATCGTCCTGTGTGAAGTCAGCGTCTTGGAAGAGACCTGAAGCAAGGATCCCACCGAGAGATGGATCATTTAAACCAGGGTGACCAGGGCCAGGGATGATAGCATTTTCATCTACTCCTGTATTAGGAGCAGCTTGCCCGAAGAAGGCCGTGTTCTGTGGAAGCTCATCGTTGACCTCTGTTCCTGCATCATCGACCTGACTGCCATTGATGTAAAAAGATTGGCCGGTAAAGTTGCCTTGAGCATCGAAGACCTGATGAGTCTGAGGACCTCCGTTGGCGACGAATGCATCGTTGCTAGGAATGATCATTGTCGCATAACTGAAGTAACGGTTCTCAGTAGGATCGACTTCAAAAAGCTGGCTGACGATCTGGCTTGGTCCGATTGGAGGGACAGGACCATTCGAACGGATTGTTCCATCAACACCTTCGGGGTCGATGATCGCGAAGTCACGCGAGATAGGGCCTGTGTTTCCGTCCTCAGCAAGACGCTCGATCGCATCTGAACCAGGGATAGGGAGGCTAGAAGCAAGCGTTCCACCATCGTAAGAATCGAAGACACCATCGTGGAAACCCACCCAGATAGGAGTGAGGAAGCTGCCGTTGTAAGGGGAAGTGTTCTCGATGGTGACGACAACTGAAGGACGTGACTCTTGAGCGTTGGCTATGCTAAGTGCACTAGCTGCCATGAGAGTTCCGAAGGCCGTCTTTTTAAAAGTAGATTTCATGT
>CALFDI010000151.1 GCA_937952875.1 uncultured Verrucomicrobiales bacterium | reverse complement strand
GCCGCTTTTCCATCTCCTCGATGTAGGGTTCTTCTACAGCTTCGTCCTGGGAGAGTTTTGCGAGATCATCGTCAAGTGCTGACCAGCTGTGTGGCTCATTGACTTCAGTATCTGGCTGGATCTCTGTGATGGGAATCAGCGCACCGCAGAGCAGGAAGAGAAAGGAGGCGAATAAAGGAGCAGTGACGCGTTTCCAATTCCACCGATGGCCGTAATCGATCTCATCAGGCACGTCAGGCCATTCTGTGACACCTGCATTGGCAGCGCTGAGACTATTCTGTAGCTGCATACGGGACTCTATACGTGTGTAGACAGACGCGCGTGATTCACGGCGTTTTTGCACATGATACCAGATCACAACTGCAGCGATGATAAGAGCGGCTCCAGTGAAGATCCAGGCCTGGTCGACATGCGGTTGGCCCGACTGCTTTCTGAGAAAAAGCAGCGCGCAGGCACCTGTTGCCGCGATCACGACGAGTGGGATCGTGAGCTTTTCTAACCACCAGGCGAGCGTGATACGGCGGGCGATCTGGTCTGCGCGTTTTTCCCACTGAAGTTGTCGAGGATCATTCATAATCTAGAGAGCGTTGTCATAGAGAGAATGCAGGATTTTCCTCTCTGCCGCAAGCGAAAGGCTGTTCATTGACTTTTTGTAAATTCAGACGAATGTTTATAGTAGCTATGAATGTAAAATTGTTAGAACGATGTCGTGAGTTAGAAACGCAACTTCAGGAGGACGATACACTCGGTGTGGACACCTTCCGTGAGGCTGAGTCTGACTTACATCAAGTCGTGAGCCAGCTCGATCTGTATGAACATCCAAACGGTGTGCCTGAAGGCTGGCGTGAGATGGTGGAGACGCTCGATCGCGGAATTCACTCGCTCGCATTACGTGGCCGTGTGATGAAGGCGCGTTATGAGACATTGAAAGATCACATGGGAGGACTTCAAGACATGGATGGTGAAGATCTGCACAACCAAGTCACAAATCTCCGGAAGGAAGTGGAAGAACTGTCTGATTACGATAAGGCGGCTATCGCAGTAGAGCGTGAGATGCATGAGGCGAAAGGCAGCTTTAAAGATGTCTTCAAGGCCCTTCTCATGTGGCGCGACTCCCCAGAGGAAAAGTTGGAAAAGGCCAAAGACTAGTGCGTTGACGAAGCTCTCACTTCTTTCCTCATTGGATAACTCTTGATTCCTCTCTGAGAGGTGCTACGGAAAGCAGCAGATGAAAGCTCTCTTCTCTCTTTTCGCTGGCGGTGTCATTGTTCTCGGTCTTGGTGCGTGTGAACGCCACTCATGGGAAGATGAGGTTGATCCTGAGACGGGAGAAGTTCTCCGCAAAGGGACAAAGCGTCTTTTTAAAGAAGAGCATCATGGTTCTGATGACCATGGCGCTGATCATAAGAAAGACGACGCCGCTCATTAATCCGCTGCCTGCAGCACGAGGGATGAATTAATCCCGCCAAAGCCGAATGCATTTTTCAGAATAGCTTTCGGCTTTTTTGTGTCCACTGGTATCAGTCCGAGGGCTGGCGTGATCTGCGGTATCTCGCATGTGCCCTCTAGAGCGAGACAGATGGCTGCTAATTCTAGAGCAGATGCAGCTCCTAGACTGTGACCTAGCTGCCCCTTCGCCGCATAGATGGCTGGGCAGCGATCAGAAAAAATCTGCTGTATGGCGTGGGCCTCATTCGCATCATTCTGCGGAGTGGCGCTGCCGTGCACACTGATCATATCGATGTCTTCACTCTGAATGTGGGCATTTGCCAGCGCCTTCCGCATGGCCTGAGCGACTGGTTGAGCCGTTGGCTGGGGCGTTGTCATATGATGCGCCTCAGCGGTATTCCCATATCCCGATAGATGGGCATAGATATGAGCACCACGCGCACGTGCGTGAGACTCAGACTCGATCACTAATGCTGCAGCCCCTTCAGCTAGGATGAATCCATCACGATCGTCTGTAAACGGTCTGCAGGTCCCCGAGGTCGACATCACTCGGAGGCGTTTTAAAGACTCAGCTGTAAGAGCAGAAAGAGGTGCTTCGGCTGCTCCCGCTATGACGACATCTGCCTCTCCCCGCTGAATCATATGCAGAGCTTCTGTCACCGCGCGGTTACCTGCTGCGCATGAATCTGCATTCGCCGTCGCAGAGCCAGTGATGCCATAATGAATCGAGATGTGCCCTGGGAGAGAGGCTCCGATGAGTCGTGTCGCGAAGGGGAGAGGGATCCCTGCAGGGCCATGATTTAAATAAGAAATATGGTCTTTTTCTCCACAGGAGAAGCCCGCGAGAGCAGATCCGAAAGACACAGCCCAACGCTCATTCCCTGAGCTAAGGCCCGCATCTTTTATGGCGAGGTCGGCGGCAGAAAGAGCGAGTTCAGTCGTCCGGTCAATGCGCTTCCGCCTGTGAGGAGCTAGCGGACAGGGAAGCGGGGCAGAGATCGAGTAACAATCAATGTCCGTATCAGGCACTTGATCGAGCTGAGGTCTTGTCCCTTCAGTGAGAGCGCGAGAAAAGTCCTGTTTCCCAATCCCAATAACTGAGACAGGGCCGAGTCCTGTGATGACAGCGTTTGGAGGGGAGAATTGGCTCATTGCGGCAGGGGAATAGGCCTATACAGCTGATTTGTCATCTGTGGATAGCGTTTTTCTCGTAGAATGCGTTCCAAGGTGTCCGCGTGTTCAATGAATCGTGAGTCCTGATAGAAATGGCTTCATCTATGAGTCGCCTCGTAGGTCAGATAGCATTCGGAGTGGCTGAGATTCGGTTCGAAATGGGTCAGTGTGAACTGTCGTGATTTAGAGAGAAACTCGCCGAGCAGGCCGGTGATTCCTGGAGCATCTCGCCCACCGAATAGCGTGTGTGCTGCCCAAGTGAGATGAATTGTATCGACGAGATTTTTTTTAGTTAGCTCTCTCACTAGCTGCCCGCCTCCTTCACAGAGTAAAGTCTGGATGCCAGACGAAGCGGCGTGTGCGAGAAAGGATTCGAGAGAGCCATGCACCATTGCCTCCCAGTCATCTGCTTGAAAGTCCGGATAAGGCTCAGTCACGATGAGATGAAGCGGACCTCCATCTGTGGTGAAGGCTTTCGACTGTGGGTCGAATCGACCACTGCGAGATATGATACAACGCCAGTGAGTATGATCCGGTGTGGTCAGACTCATGTGATCAGCCTCCTGCGTGCCTCGCCCTACGAGAACAGCATCGGCCTTCCGGCGTATATTAAAGTAGCGATCTGAGTCTGCGTCAGATGTCCATCCAGAGGCGTCACCATTTCGTGTGCTAATCTTCGCATCAGCTGAGATGGCGAAGTTCAGGATGATACGCGGGCGCTTCATGCTATGCTACGCCAGAAGTGGACCGTCTGGGCTGTCGAGCTTCGCTTGAATGTGAGCGATCGCATCAGCATTCGGGTGGATTGTCTCTTCTGATCGACTCACCAGATTCTTCAGCTGCATTTCTGGAAATTCTGAACCGATGACGAGAGCGAGCCGTGCGCCAGTATTCTGAGCACTTTTGAACTGCTTAGCCACCTTCGCCGCTGTGAGGGCGATGTCAGTGCTCACCCCAGCGCGTCTCAGATCAGCCAAGAGGCGTAATGCATTCGAACGCTTTTCCTCATCTGCGACGACGATGTAAACATCTGCAGCACTCTGCCGGTCTAACCAGGCCTCCATCTGAGCGAGCGCCAGCGTGTTCTCTTCGATCAAGTGACGGATTACCATGTCTCCCATGGCAAAGCCTGTGGCAGGAAGATCGACATTCCCGATGCCTTTTACTAGATCATCGTAGCGACCGCCACCTGCGATGGCACGCAGTGATTTCTTCACGTCAAAGATTTCAAAAACAACACCCGTGTAATACGCCAAGCCACGAACGATCGAGAGATCCGTCTCTGTATAAGAGAGGAGGTCTCTCGCGCTTAAGTCCGCGCGCACAGCATCCAGAGCAGGGGAGCTGCCGTTTTTGATAAAGTCATCTACGGTCTCTCTGGTAAGTCCTATGGCCGAGAGGAGGTCTGAGACTTTGTCATCTGGCATGCGCTCCATCTTATCGATGATGTTGAGGAGAGCTGACGGATCTGAAATGGAGTGCTTCTCAGCGAAGATCATCCATGCATCTCTATCAGAAAGGCGGAGCCTAAAGTCATCAGGGCCGAATCCGAGAGCCTTCATCGTATCGATGGCAAAGGCGATCAGTTCAGCATCAGCCGCAGCGGATGATTCACCGAGGATATCGACGTTGAATTGATAGAACTCACGTCCGCGTCCCTTTTGAGGTTTCTCGTAGCGGAAGCATTGGCCGATCTCGAACCACTTCATCGGCTTGGGATTTTCCCGCTGCACCCGAGCCGCCAGACGTGCGAGCGAGGCTGTTACCTCTGGACGCAGAGTGACATCGCGCTTCCCTTGATCTTCGAAGCGGAAAAGTTGAGTCGGAAGCTCGTCACCGGACTTTCTCAAGTAGAGTTCAGTGTCCTCTACCAGAGGAGTTTCATATTCCGTGAATCCGTATGTCTGCGCGACACCGCGCCACGTCTCGAAAAGATAGTTCCGAATGGCGCAGTCACGCGGTGCAAAGTCGCGGAAGCCGGGAAGAGTCTGAATCGCTGAAGCCATGCGCGGCACGCTAGGCAGATTTTGATAAAAGGGAATCTCGAATTAACGACGATTTAACATCGAAGACTAAGAGCTTATGAGTGAATGATCACTTAAATAGGCGAATACTCTTCATCCTCATCATTCTGCCCTGGGACAGGGGGGAGCACATCTTGGCGCAGTAATAATCGAGGGATGCTGAGGTCTTCTAAGAGATCCTGTGCTGTTGTAGCGAGAATGTTCACGTAAGGCACGAGGCGATCAATTTCTGCTACAGATGCATGGACCATACTACTAATAGCGTCTTTATCGAACAACTCGCGGTCAAAGATATTGGACACCTTGAAGACCAGGGTCGAGCGGTCAAAATCAAATTCAAAACTCCCAATCGTCAGAGCCTTATTCGCCCGCATAAGGAGTTCGAAAAACAGATCGTATCTATCTTCATTCATCTCGATACGGCTCTCACCTACGACGACCAGCGTATTCATCTGAGTGAAAACCTGCGCCAAAACATGAACCCGCGTGTGATACGCATCGAACATGCATTGAAGAACTTCTTTCCCCTCAATCGGCTCAGCATGCCAGCCCGCATCACCGAAGGCATTCAGAACGGACTCAAATTGACGTGACGGTGGTCTCATGCCGCTTGTTTAAACGCGATTTCTCAAGAATCGATAGGATTTTTTAAGATTCCTGAATACCTATTTAGAGCGTTTTCGTCTTTTACCACGAATACACACGGAGGCCGATGTAGCCGAAGGCTGCGTCTTCGATGTCGACTTCGTTGCGGTTGCCCCCGTCGCTTTCTGCGATGGAGAATTCGCCGGCGATGGCGACTCCACCACGGAGGCTGAGCCAGATGTCTTCGTGGAGACGGTAGTCTGCGCCGAGTCCTACATTATGCGTGACGAGACCGAGCTGCACATCGTCGACTCCACCACCGAATCCATTATTCCAGTAGCCACCAGAAGGGAATGAGCCACCACGGAGAATGAGATTATCTGTGAGCTGGTAAGAGTATGTGATGGTGGGGCCTTTGATCTGCAGAGAGCTTTTATCATTGATCTTCCAGTCGAGTCCGATGAGGGGAAGAATCTGCTCATCTCCGAAGGCTCTGGTATGTGCGATGCCACCGTATACAGAAAGTGTTTTAGAAAAGGTATAGTGCGCGCCGAGCACAGCATTGAATCCATAGTCATCACCACCAACATTCTCGAAATTGGTGGAAATCTCTGGAGCAAGGCGGGCGAAGAATTTCCACGGTGTGCCGGGCTGATCATAGAGAGCTGTGATGGGGAGGCTCAGGCGGTGAAGGTCATCTAACTCGGCTGTGCCTTCTGAGCTTTCGAACTCTATAGATGTGAATGTGTAGTCGAATTCGAAGAACAGTTTGGTGTTCTTTCCTAGGTCAAGTCCAGATGGATTAAGTGGGGTGTAGAGACGGTATTGTTCGTAGTCGAAGTCAGCCGAACCTCCTGAGACATCAAGGTCTCCACTCACTGATGTATAGCCGACGTAGGCAAATGGATCGATCAATGGATCAACGACACGATCACCTATATCGGTGAGTTCAGTCGGATTCGCGTAGAGGGAAAAAGGAAAAAGGGCTAAACCAACAGAGAATGAGACTTTTTTCATATCTCAAACCGTGAAGTCCTAGCCCTTTAAGTAAATCAGAAAGCTTATTTTTCCTGAATGATCTTCAGGCAGTGAGCGTAGTCTGTCGGCTTTTCTTTTGGAAAGGTTACGATGAGTCCGTCACCATTTTGTTCCCACTTGAGATCGCCAGAATGCCCGAGGAGTTCAACTGATGTGATCTTTCCAATGCGCTCGCTCGTAGGAGCGAGGAATTCCATTTTGGCTGTTCCGGTCTTTTTAGGCCAGTCCATGACGAAGGCGTATAATACGTCGTCTTTAGTCGTGTAGCGGATGTCGTGAGACTTCATTGGAGATCTCTTAGGGTGTGGAGGCATTTTTGCGTGGCCTTCACCGGCACGATACCACGGACGTGTTCCGTAGATACCCTCGCCATTTACATCTAACCATGCACCGATGTCTAAGAGGATCTGTGTGGCTTTTTTATCAAGAGTGCCGTCTGCTTTGATTGGAATATTAAGAAGAAGGTTTCCATTTTTACTCACATTATCGATGAGCTTATCGACGACGATGTTAGAAGTCGTATATGGCTTATCTTTGTTGTAGCCCCAAGACCCGATGGAATCATCCGTCTGCCATGGCTCTTTGAGAATATGAGTGGCACTTCCGCGCTCGAAGTCGAGAGTAGCGATGCCGTCTGCGTAGAGGCCCTGCCATGGTCTTTCCTTGATACACATGACGCCTTCAGAGCGTTCGTTGTAGAAGTGAGAGATGACTTCTAGACCTGTTTTCCCTTCGTCGCTGCCACGGAAGGGGACTGCACAGTCGAAGTAAAGGAGGTCTGGGTCGTAGTCAGTGACGAGTTGATTAATGCGTGCTTTCCAGTTGTCTCTCCACGATTGAGGAGCATCAAAAGGCGCACGTGCGTGAGTGCTCTGCCCGTCATTTGGAGGGTAGAGTCCTTTGGCTTTACCGAGGGCTCCATCGAATGG
>CALFDI010000150.1 GCA_937952875.1 uncultured Verrucomicrobiales bacterium | reverse complement strand
CCTAGCCGTGCTTCACTCTTCGGCTAGGGAGTTTTTCTGTTTATAGAGAATTGTTGTGTGTTGGGTTTATAGGTTTCATAGTAGTAGAGTGTTCAAGTGTTGGATTTGCAGAAGGAGGAGCGAAGATAGATACTATTTGAGTAGTTTCTATGTAGAGGTGAAGCGTTTCCAAGAGGTCATTCATCGGCATTGAAGTATAGGAAATCAATGTCACCGAGTGCTAGATGTGAACTGCCGAGAAAAATGATATTTTCTTATAAGTGTAAGCTGCGTAGTCTTTTGAGGTGCGAGTATTTACCTTAGTTTTCTTGGCTCTCGTCTCATCGGGGGCATTTGCCTTATCTGAAGAGACGAAGCGTCCTAACATTCTGTTTATCTCAGTAGATGATCTTCGCCCTGAGTTAGGCTGCTATGGGGCGCCACTTGTGAAGTCGCCACACATTGATAAACTCGCTGCACGGGGGACACTGTTTACTCGCGCCTATTGTAATATACCTGTCTGCGGAGCATCGCGCGCGAGTCTCATGACTGGTATTCGTCCGACTCGCTCTCGCTTCGTGAGCTACGATACTCGTTTGGATCGGGATACTCCGGAGGCCGTGACACTTTCTCAGCATTTCAAAGAGAACGGTTATCAGGCGTTGAGTTATGGTAAGGTTCAGCATTTCCCAGATGATCGTGCTGAGACGTGGAGTGAGATCCCATGGCGTCCTGACTATCCAGTATATGATGGTGAACAGAAAGATTGGCGGAATTATTTGTCTCTCGAGAATCGCACTATTGCTTCGACGCAAAAGGATGGTCGTGCGCTTCCATGGGAAAAAATCGATGTTCCTGATGAGGCTTACTTTGATGGAGGAATCGCGAAAAAAGCCGCTGATTTTCTGACTGACTCACGGAGCCAAGAGCGACCGTTTTTCCTTGCTGTAGGATTTTTTAAACCACATTTGCCATTCAATGCTCCGAGTAAATATTGGGATCTGTATGATCCGAGTCAGTTCTCATTACCTAAAAATTATCATCCTCCGTTTGAGGCTCCAAAGATAGCGATTCATAACTTTGGAGAACTTCGGCAATACTACGGTGTGCCTCGTAAAGGTCCCTTAAACGAGGAAATGGCGCTTAAGTTGGTTCATGGTTATCATGCATGCGTTTCCTATACGGATGCTCTAATAGGAACTGTGCTAGATGCTCTTAAGAAAGGCGGGCATGATGATAATACGATCATAGTATTATGGGGAGATCATGGATGGAATCTGGGGGAGCATTCGCTCTGGTGTAAGCACTCGAATTTTCGATCATCTCTCCGTGTGCCATTATTAGTGATTACTCCCGGGATGCCGGAAGGGAAAAGGTGCGATGCACTCGTAGAGCTGGTTGACGTCTTTCCGAGTCTAGTAGAGCTGACAAATACAAAGCCTCCGAAGACCTTGCAGGGTGATAGCTTTCGAGCGCAACTTCTCGATTCAGAGGCACCCGGAAAGCGTGAGATTTTTTCTCAATGGAAATCAGGTGCCACGGTGAAAACGAATCGTCACATCTTCACTCAATATTTAGGACGGAAAGGGAACATTTTAGGTGAAATGCTCTATGACCATCACGAAGATATCGAGGAAAATACGAATTTAGTAGAAGAGCAGCCAGAGATTGCTAATGAGCTGCGTGAGCGTCTTCCTCGTGGGAAGCAGTTAGCAGAGATGCCTGAATAGCCTACTTGGTATTAAACGGCTCTCAGCGGATGTATGCTGACGTTGAGCGGTTCAGTTATGAGACAAGATACTGGCGGCGTAGTCGGTTCAGAGAGCCCGCTGAGATGGAATAATCGAGTTGAATAGTCATCAGGTGTGAGAGCCTGATATTCGTATGGTGGGTGATGGACTAATCCGGAATAAAGGTCGCCGTTTTTTCGAACGCTGAAGAGTCTGTAGCGTTCGAGTAAGAAGAATTCAAGGCTGCTGGGCTCAGCTATTTGAGAGTGAGTGAGAGTTGATGGGTAAGAAAAACGCTGCTCTACAGTGTCTTTTTTACGTCTAGAGTAGTAAGAGATATGTTCGTTAGATGTCTCTGCGGACATGCGAGCATGCTTATATGGTAAGTGGAACATGGTCTGAGCAATCCATGTTGCTATCGGTTGATTGCAGTCGAGTGAATAGAACCAGACACCAGGATTGCCGTGATCATCAGTTACGTAAGTGCGTAAATTGAGTTCTAGAAAGTTCGATAGCCAAGGAAGGCTCGGGCAAAAGCGTGGGCGAACATTTTCCATGAAGAAGGGGACGATCCCGATGTATGCCTTCCCTTCGAATGTATCGATATGGAGTCCTTTTGGTAAAGTTGCCTGCAGGGCTTCCACCGAAAATTCCCAATGAAGAAACATGAGGTGTCGCCACGTTTGGCGCATGACAACAGGGCTCTGAGATCTTCTCTGAGCGTCAATTCTCTGCTCGAGTGTAGGTGGTGATGGCATGAGAAAAAAAGAGCCCGCAATGACGAGCATTGCGGGCTGATTCTATTGAATGATTAGATGTCTTACTGAGTCACAGGGGTGACTTTTCCTGTGTGAAGTGAGTAGACTCCACCGACGATTTTGATTTTTCCTTCTTTTTCAAGATCAGCCAATGTCGGGCTGTTCTTGCGAATATCAGCGATTGTCTTCATGACGTTTGTTTCAACGACTTTAGCGACGAAATCTTTATTCTTTGATGTCTTATCATCGCCTTCTTTCATAGCCGAAGCGACTTTTTCGACAGCTGGTTTGATATTACTGAGGAGGCCAGTGATGTTTCCAAGTTCGACATGATCGCACGCGCCTTTTACGGCTCCGCATGATTCATGACCGAGGACCATAACGAGCTTCACGCCTGTGACAGCAGCGGCATATTCCATGGAGCCGAGTTGATCGACGTTTTCGATATTTCCGGCAACTCTACCAACGAAGACGTCGCCAAGACCTTGATCAAATACGAGTTCTACAGGAACACGAGAGTCAATGCAGGATAAGATGTAGGCTTTAGGATACTGTCCTGATACTGCAGCGGCTATACTAGCCTTTGCATTTGGAGCAGTGTGCTTCTCAGCTACGTAACGAGCATTTCCTTCCATGAGGTCTTTGAGAACACTATCTGGAGTGAGAGCCTTCTGTTCTTCCGCTGTAACGGGGAGGGAAGCAGTTGTCTGAGCACTCAGTGAGCTTAGAGACACTGCGACTGCAGTCAGGAATGGGAAAAGTGAGGTTTTCATACAATTTCTAGATATTTATCGTGTTAAACACATCTAATGATACTCAGGAAAAACGACTGTCTAATACTTTTCTTCGATTTATTCATCTGCTGGAGGTTCTGTCTCCGGCATGAGGTTTGCAATAATGCTGTGCTGAGGGAGAAGATACTTTTCAGCTAAACGATTGATATCTTCTAGAGTGATCGACATGTAATCATCTTTGAGATCGCGCGCCCATTGGAGGCGTTTTGGCTGCTCTTGGCACTTAGCGAGGACTGTGGCTAGCCAGTAAGAGTTACTCCTAAGAGCTTCGTCCAGGCTCGTTATGTAAGGGGTGAGTGCTCGGTCGAGTTCATCTTGTGTGGCGCCTTTGCTCACCAGATCGATGCCGATCTGTCTAATGACTCGGCTCACTGTTGGTGTGAGATCAGGTGTGCCCGGGCTATAGGCCTGTATAAAGCCAATATTTGGTAGGGCTTCACTCTGAATAGATGATGCGCTGGGTGAGTAGGCTGCTCCAAGTTCTTCGCGCAGCTTTTCGCGCATGCGATCATTGAGTATCTCAGCTAAGATCTCTAGTCGGCGAGATTCTTGAATGCCGGAGGTCAGACCAGTGGTCTGCCAGAGCACGATAGAAGAGCTTTTATTAAGTCTACTATCAAAGGGGTAGATCGTTTCGGAAGGTGTCCTAGGATAGGGGATGTCTCGCTCTGCAGTGAGTGCAGGTTTTTCCGTCTTACGAGAAGGGAGTGTTCCGAGCGTTGCGGCGATGGCAGCAGTGGCTTTATCCATTTCAAAATCTCCCACAAGCGAGAGTTCCATATAGTCAGACGTCAGAGCCGGAGTGAGCCATGCAGAGGTATCATCAAATGTGTAGCTGGTGAGTGTCTCCTGCGGTGGCACGATGAAGCGCGGGTCATTGCTCCTGAGAGCGCCACGAAGGAGGGTGAACGGGCCCTGCTGAGTATGTCTGAGTTGACTGTAGAAGTCTGGTAGGCCAGAGCGGAATTGGCGGATAGACTCTTCACGATAGCCGGGGCTCGTTATCTGGGCTGTCATGAGCTGCAGCTGTAGTAGTAAGTCTGCAGGCGTCGTGGCGCCAGAGAGCGCGAAGGTGTCTTCGCTAATGGTGAAAT
>CALFDI010000149.1 GCA_937952875.1 uncultured Verrucomicrobiales bacterium | reverse complement strand
TGCCTTTTTCCTGCCCTGACTCTGGCGCAAGAGCCTGCCTCTCTCTCCGATGAGGACAAGGCCGCGATCTTAGAAGCTGAGAAGGCTAAAGAGGTCGAAGAGCGTAAGAAAGAAATCATGGCCAAAATGGACCAAGGCCGTATCGAATTTAACCGCAAATTTTCGAATCTTTCCGCTGCAGATCAGAAAGACTATCTGAAAACGTTACAAGAAGCGGGGACATTATTCCGCCAGCAGAGGATCTTCGAAGCGATCGATAAAGTGAAAGATTCTCAGTCCATTATCAAGGACGGTCCAGACGCTCTCAATCTTTTAGGTGCTTGCTATGTGGAGTTCCGCGATTTTGAACGCGCCCGAGTTTATTTCCAAAGAACCGTAGAGCTTTCGCCGGACTCTCCGAGCGTGCGTTTTAACCTCTGTGAGATCGAATTTGTCACACGCAACTGGGAGGAATGCATCAAGCAAGCGGACATCGTGCTCGAAAAACTCCCTGAGGCGGCAATGGCTATGCGTTCACTCGTGCTCTACAAAAAGATGCTCTCCTACATCAAGTTAGACAAGATGGATGAAGTCAAAAAAATAGCGGATGCCTATACCGATAAAGACGATACACCATTTGCCTATTACGTCGAAGCGGCGCTCGCCTTTAACTCCGACAACGCTCTCGAGGCTGATCGTGCACTCGGAAGAGCGCGCCGCATCTTCCGCAACAGCCCAACAATGATCGCTCCATGGGATGATACGCTTATCGAATTTGGCTATCTCCAGAGCTTCTTCGGGACACTTGAAGAGCAGTTGGAGGAGGAGTAAAATCACTCCATTTCCACGTGTGGATAGTCTGTGATTTGCTCAAGCCGAATTCCGTATGCCTTAGCTATTTCAGGGGCATCTGATGCGGCGTAATCATCACGGTAATAGATCTCCTTTATTCCGTAAGCTGAGAGCGTCTGCATGCATGCTGTGCAAGGCATGGTCGTAGTCGCTACGATCTGGGCCTCACCACGTCGGAAAAGACTGCAGGGATTCACTTCTGCATGCAGCATAAACTTCTGCCTCTCGTCGCGGTTATCCCAGAACCCTTCAGGAGCATCGTATCCTGGAGCTAGGCCATTGTATGCCGTTCCGATAACGCGATTATCTTTATCGAGCGCAGCAGCGCCTACTTTCCGATAAGGATCTTCTGAACGAAGGCTCGCGACGTGAGCGAGAGACATCGCATATTCAGGTATCGTGATACGGGTGCTAGTCATCGTGACTAGATGAACGGAAATCTCTTCAGCTTTGTCCAGTGATGATTCTTGCTGTTTTTCCCTGACAAAATTCCATTCTTCCTGCCACTAAGGCTCCATAACTGCGGATTATCTCAGATTTTCTCGAAATCAGTCATTGAAACGTGTGCATCTCGGCATTTAACTCCGCCCACGTCCTTCGCAACGCAAGGATTTCTCCCCCTCACTTACACTCATCCCATGCTCGAAAGCATCCGTAAATACCAGTGGCTCATGATTGCCGTCTTCGTGCTCCTCGCAGCCGGCTTCCTTTTCACATTCAATAGTTTCGATAGTGGCAGAGGAGCTGCGACTGGCCAGACTCTTCTCAAAGTCGATGGCCGGAGCTACGACCGCACATCCTTACGCCGTATGGGGCCGAATACGATTCAACTCGCCCAGATGTTAAATTTCGGTGAAATGAGCGGCCTCTTAGGTGGAGGTAATCCTTATCAGCCAAATACCCAGCAATTCGTCGTCAATCGACTCATCATCCAGAATGAAGCAAAAAAACTTGGTATCTATCCAAGCGAACAGCAAGTCCGTGACGAGCTACAAGAAAAGATCTTCTTCAATGAAGGGAAGTTCGACAGTGAGACCTATAATCAGCTCACGACACGAACTCTACCAAACCTCAGTCTAGCAGAGCGTGATCTTTTCGCACTCGTAGCTGATAAACTCGCTGTCTCAAAGCTACTCGAAGTCGTCGGGTCTGAACTCTCCCCGAGTGAAGAAATCGCGAAGAAGTCGTATTTAGAAGAAAATCAAAAGCTCACACTGCAGCGTTTTGAATTCCTCGTCTCTGCCATCACTGACTCTATCGAAGTCACTGAGGAAGAAGTCAAAGCCTATTGGTCGGAAAACACGACCAACTATATGACTGAACCTAGCTATAAGATCGCCTATGTTCTAGCCTCTCCTGAGTATCCAGCTGACGAAGAGAAAAGCGAAGAAGAAGACAAAGAAAAAACAAGTGAAGAGAAGGCTAAGGAAGCTGCCGACAGAGCTGCCGCACGCCAACTCGCAGAAGAAGCAGCTAGCCTCAAAATTGATGAATTCTACGTCGAACTGACAGAAAATGACGGAAAAGACTTCAACAAACGCGCAGAGCAACTTGGCCTCACAGTCATTGAGCCTGAAGCATTCACGCCATCTACAGTCCCAACAGAACTCAAAGGAAGAATTCTCAATGATAGCGAGACCCTCGTTCGCAAAATCGAGGAGACAACATCGAATTTAGACAATGAATTCGAAATCTATCACATCAGTGATGTCTACGAATTACCTGGTAAGAAATGGGTCATCTTCCGCGCTCTCGAAGCTATAAAATCAGCACCTATGACGTTCGAAGCGGCGCAGGAGCAAGCTAAGAAAGACCTCATCGCTAAGAAGGCTGAAGAGAAAGTCAAATCACAAGCTGAAGAAGCAAAAACGAAACTCACTGAAGCTCTCGAGGAAAATAACGATATCCTCGCAGCAGCAAAGTCCCTCGATCTCGTCGCAACAAAGATCGGACCATATGGAGCCCGTGAGCGCGTCCCGAATGAATTCAGCGCAAGCGCCCTTTTCTCAGCGGCGAAACAATTAAAAACAGGATCAGCCACTGAAGTGATCTTTGATGGATCTCGCGCAATTTTTGCAATTCTCGTCGCCCGCGAAATTGAGAAATCAGAAACTCTCGAAGCTTCTATACTGAGCAAACAGGAAAACATGGCTGGCTTCAACCGCTATGCAGCCTTCACCTACTGGCTCAAGCAGAAGACAGAAGAAGCAAATGTTGTCTCGAACCTCGCGACAGAAGAATAACTTCTAGCGCCTTACTATCATTCTAAGAGTTAGCCTCGTTATGTCAGATCACACAGAGCGAGATACAACCTTTGATGATGCGAATGGAGCTCTTGCCATTGGCGAGTTAGATGAGGCTATCATCGGCTACCGTAAATGTGTCGAACTAGATCCTGACTTCTTCGATGGCTGGCATGCACTCGGCATGGCTCTGTTAAAGACTGATCAGATCAAAGAAGCAATCGGCTGCGGACTGCAGGCGACAACGCTAAAACCAAATGACCTGCTTGCCTGGACAGCCCTGTCACAAATGTATGTCCAAGACATGCAGATAGGCCCCGCAGAAGATGCCAAGGCTAATGCACGCATCCTTTCCCTCGGAGGAAAGGTCGTCCGCGAAAGCTAAGGGCCATCTCCTCAAACTCTCGCACGTAACTGGATCACCAGCTTCAGCCCCCTCCCCTCAAACTACTAGACGTCTTATGTTTTTCATCACAACTGCAATCGACTACACAAATGGCGCGCCTCACATCGGTCACGCCTACGAAAAGCTCTGGGCAGATGTCATCACACGGTATCGCCGATTAGCTGGTGATGACGCCTACTATCTCACCGGAGTTGATCAGCACGGACAGAAAGTCCAGCAGACAGCAGAAAAAGACGGAGTCCACCCTGCGACTTTTGCTAAGAAAAAAACGAAAGCCTTTCTCAAGCTCTGGGAAAAAATGGGGATCGAGTATGACAACTGGGCCGAGACGACCGATGAGCGTCACAAAGCCTGCGTTCAAAAAGTCCTGACCCGCCTTTACGACGAGGGCCAGATTTATAAAAAGCGCTACAAGGGCTTTTACTCGATCCGACAAGAGCAATTCCTCACCGATAAAGAGCGTGGTGAGAACGGTGAATTCGGCGCCGAATGGGGTGAAGTCGAAGAGCGCGATGAAGAGAACTACTACTTTAAACTGAGTGATCACACCGCTTGGTTAAAAGGCGCAGTAGAGACTGGAGCCTTTGGGATCATTCCAGCATTCCGTAAAGCCGAAGTCCTTAATGCTCTCGATCGCGATG
>CALFDI010000148.1 GCA_937952875.1 uncultured Verrucomicrobiales bacterium | reverse complement strand
CGTTTCTGTGTGGTCTGGATAGACTAGTTGAATTTCATTTTTCTCACTGTCAAAGCCAATTCCAGGCTTTGACACATCATTTGCGATGATGAGGTCAGCGTGTTTTTTGATAAGTTTACCGCGAGCGTTTTCCTCCACATTCTCAGTCTCTGCGGCGAAACCAATAAGAGCACCTTGAAATTGAAAATGACTGCGGGCAGATCCCAGAATGTCAGGGTTTTTTACCAGCTCTAAGGTCATAGTGTCGCCTGATTTTTTGATCTTTTGCTCGGGGACTTCGCTCATACGATAATCTGCCACGGCTGCAGCAAAGATCGCGATATCGGCCTTCTGTATCCAGTTTTCGACCGCTTGATACATATCCAGAGCGCTTTCCACATGGAGAAAGTCTACCCCTTCAGGGACATCGAGGGCTGTTGGGCCAGAGATTAAGATGACCTTGTGGCCTGATTTTTGGGCTGCTCTAGCGAGCGCGTAACCCATTTTACCCGATGATCGATTCGTGATGTAACGCACGGGATCGATCGGTTCGCGGGTCGGTCCAGCGGTGATGAGAACAGTCATGTCTCTTCTTTAATCGCGAACCAAGGTCTTTGAACACGTCTTTTTTACGCTGCCTGTGAATCCTGGCTAAAGATCATGCAACGTATCGATGTATGACGAGCGCGTAGGCTTTCAAAAGAGCAAGAAATCGTGAATTGCCCATTCATTGAGACGATTCTCTGGCTGACGGGAAGCTGCACGACTTCGCCATTCGGTCGAATGATTTCGAAGAGGTTCTCAACTTCTGGCGAAGGTCTAAGGTATGCGAGGCGGCCGTTTACATCGAGAATTCTTCTTCCTCGAGACGATTGTAGATCGTGAATGTTACGGATTCCATTTGATTCTCTAGCGTTACTAGTGCTTTGTCTTTGCATACTTATTGAGATGAAAACCGTTAAAAATTATTTCACCGCTGCAGCATTATCTGTTCTGACGATGACTGCTGCCACTGCAGAAGATGTTAAATACGAGGCTACTTGGGAGTCTCTCGATAAGCGCGAAACACCTTCGTGGTATGGTGAGGCTAAGTTCGGAATTTTTATTCACTGGGGACTCTACTCCGTGCCAGCATGGGCTCCCAAAGGCGAGTATGCTGAGTGGTATTGGCACTCAAAGGACAATCAGGTTGGAAAGCGAATCAAGCGACAGAAGGCGACTCAGAATTTTCATAACCGTGTGTATGGCGAAGACTTTCTCTATAAAGATTTCCGTCCAATGTTCACAGCGTCTATGTTTGATCCAAAGCATTGGGCAAAGGCCTTTAAGCAGTCCGGAGCGAAGTATGTTGTATTAACATCTAAGCATCACGATGGTTACTGCCTCTGGCCTAGTAAGGAAGCTTCCGAGAGCTTTGGTATGCCTTGGAATAGCGTTGATTCAGGGCCTGGTAGAGATCTAGTAGGTGAATTGACCGATGCCGTCCGCGCGGAAGGCGGCGTTAAGATGGGACTCTATTATTCCATATGGGATTGGTTCAATCCGCTCTGGACAGAGAAAATGCAGACAGCTCTACAGAAGGGTGCGGGTGCTGATCCAGATGGAGATAATCTAACAGAAGAGCAAAAAGCAAGTGGCAAGGCATACGAGGATAGCCTCCAAGGGCTCGATAACTACGTGAAGCAAGTCATGCACCCACAGCTCAATGAGCTAGTTGATAAATATCAACCCGCTCTACTCTTTTCAGACGGGGACTGGTGGATGGGATATGAAAAGTGGCAAACATTGCCATTCCTCGCGCGCCTCTTTAACGAAGCTCCCAATAAAGATGAAGTCATTATCAATGATCGCTGGGGTCGCGTGAGAAAGAAACATGGTGATTACTACACGACTGAATATGGTTCAGGCTTTGACGATCCAAATATTCTCTGGGAAGAGAATCGCGGCATTGGTCATTCTTTCGGATATAACAAGAATGAGACTCTCACGGATTATAACACTCGCGAGGAAATCCTTTTCTTGCTCGTTGATATCGTCTCACGAGGTGGAAACTTCCTCTTAGACGTTGGACCTACTGCGGATGGACGGATTCCTGTGATTATGGAGCAGCGCCTCAAGGAAGTAGGCGATTGGATGGCTGTCAATGGAGAGGCCATCTATGGCACTAAGCGTTGGAAGAAAGTCGCTCAGTGGGGCAAAGGAAAAGTCCCTGTTTCTAAACGAGGCGGTTATAAAACAGGTTTCTCAATTATTCAGCTAACGCTTGAGCCGAAAGAGGGGCAAGCGACTAAAGAAGCATGGTTCACTCAGAAAGACGATGTTGTGTATGCACATTTACCTGTCTGGCCTGATGGAAATACGATCACGCTACAAGATGTGAGTGCTGTTTCAGCGATTGAGCTACTCGGTTCAGATAAGCCAATCGAAATGAGATCGAATGAAGGCTCCCTTACGATTGATCTGAGTGCTGTGAACCCGACGAAAATCTCATCAGGTGCGCCATACGTGATTAAGCTGACAGGAGCTAAGTAAGCTCTACGCTTTGCGAACTGGCACATAGTTTAGATACTGTGAGTTTCATAGTTTGTATGGGTGTGTCAGGTTCTGGTAAGTCTACGATTGGGAAGTTACTCGCTGCAGAGTTGCATTTAGACTTTTATGATGCGGATGACTTCCATCCAGATCACAACGTGCAGAAGATGATGAGCGGCCAAGCTCTTACGGATAAAGATCGTGAGAGTTGGCTACTTGTCTTGAGAAAATTGATTATTGAAAAAGGCGAAGGCGTTCTCGCATGTTCCGCA
>CALFDI010000147.1 GCA_937952875.1 uncultured Verrucomicrobiales bacterium | reverse complement strand
TATCCTCCTTGCTAACGCAAGCGAAAAACGAAATAGAAAGTCGTCTGAACCCTTTGATTTAGGGAGATTTCTAGCTTGCCTCTCATTTTAAAACGGTGTGAACCGACCGCGGAAAGAGCTCGCTGAGAGTGTTTCGAGCATGATTTTTTCATACGAATGTTCTGTATGGAGCTGTTTTGTTTTTAACTCGCTGAGGTCTGGTGAATGGAGTTGAATTATGACGAAATTATTAGTTCTTTAATAGTATGTAACTTGCTTGTTTTAAATATATTGTGTGTTTTTCTGTTAGTTTTTTCGTGATGGGTGAATGAGGATTTTTGTCATACTTGTTTTTTAGTATGAAGTTGGTGGTTTCATAGATGAGGATGACTTAAGGAAATATGAGGTGTTTTGCAGTCTGTGGAGTCCAGATGAAGGGGGGTGCTGGCAGGAGGGTGAACGCTTCGCGTGTCATGAGAGCGTTGTAAAAAATCTTCTTAGGCACGGTGACTGAGGAGGAACGAAGTCATATTAAGAAAGCGCTCGGCTTCATCTCTTTCTCGAAGCATCTGTTTCAGAGCGTATAAAATTTCCATGGGCCTTTTTGAGACCCGGAGTGATATCGGTGTCGAACACGGGAGTGTATTGCTACTCATTTAACCGTTGATGCCGCCCCTCCTTAAGAGCTGTGAAATATCGGCGCGAACACCTGACCCTTGGACTTTGTGAAATTTTTCACAAAGGTCTTGCAGCTGTCTGTTTAGATGATTAATACCGCGCACATCTGCGCACTGCAGATCTGAAATGATGTTCTCTCACCGACTGATCTTCTCTCTGTTTTTTCTCCTGTTAGGAGCAGGCTCTGCCTTTGCTGGTGATGAGCATCATGATCACCTTCCGCAAAATGCTGAGCATTTGTTCAATATCGGACCATTCGTCGTGACGAACTCTATGGTGATGATCTGGATCGTGACTGCTCTCATTGTCTTCGGTGCGAGAGCTGCTACAAAGCAGATGACGCTCGTTCCTAAAGGATTTCAAAATTTCGCAGAATGGCTCGTTGAGACACTCTATAATTTCTTAGAAGGAATCTTAGGTCCTGACCTTGTTAAAAAGACGTTTTGGTTCTTTGGGTCGATTTTTATTCTCATCCTCACATCGAACTGGGCTGGTCTCATTCCGGGTGTAGGAACTATGGGTTGGACTCTCACTGGTCCAGGTGTGGATCCTCACGATCAATTCCGCCCATTACTACGTGGCGGTAATGCTGATGTGAATATGACTGCGGCGATGGCGTTTACATTCGCTATCCTCTGGGTTTATTGGGCGATTAAGGAAAACGGTCTTAAAGGATTAGTTGAGCACATTTTCGCTCCTAAAGGGAAGTTTACCGGGATCCTTGCGATTGGAATGTTTGTCGTCTTTTTCGCTGTTGGTGTTCTCGAGGTGATTTCGATTGCGATCCGTCCGATTGCTCTCACGTTCCGCTTGTTTGGTAACGTATTTGCTGGAGAGACAGTCCTTGAGACCATGCAGCTCTTAGGAGGTAAGTGGTTCGCTTGGTTGCCGCCGATTCCGTTTTATTTCTTGGAGCTTCTCGTGGGCCTCGTTCAGGCACTCGTTTTCATGCTTCTGACTTCTGTTTTCCTAAAGCTTATTTGTGAGCATCACGATGATGATCACGCAGAAGAAGACGCTCACTAATTTTCACACTTTCACCGCCGGACTCATAGCATTGCGACCGTGGGGGGCGGAGACCACACCACACTAAACTACTAATACTATTATGATTACTGAAATCCTCGCTCAGGCAGAAGCAGTTGTTCCAGCAGCAACAGACCTTAAGCCAATCGCACTCGCAGCAGCAGCACTCGGTGCAGCTATCGGCATTGGCCTTCTTGGCTCAAAGGCAGCTGAAGCGACTGGTCGTAACCCAGGTGCAGCAGGTCCTATCCTCACACTTTCCATCATCCTTGCAGCTCTTGCAGAGGGTGTTTTCGTTCTTACTCTCCTTCTTGGATAGTCATTTCGATTTGAGAGGTGAGGGGGGATTTGTTTTCCCTCACCTCACTTTCCCCTCCCAATTAGAGCACTCGCAACGCGCTCTCTGTTCATCCTTTTATAATCATGACTTCCATCATTGACATTCTTGCAGCTGCTCCCGCTCCTACTGGCGGAGAAGAGGGGCTTGTCGAGGGCATTACCAAACAATTTGGTGTGACGTGGACCCTGTTCATTTCGCAGTGTATCTCTTTCTTTATCGTTCTCTTTGTCCTGAAGAAGTATGCATTCGGTCCTATTCAGGCCATGCTCGAGCAGCGCCGTCAACGCGTTCAAGATGGTGAAGATAAGCTTAAGCGTATCGAAAAGCAGCTCGCTGAATCTGAAGCGACAACTGCTGCAGCGATCGAAGAAGCGAACCAAAAAGCGCAAGCCCTCATCGATGAGGCTAAAGAAAGCGCATCGAATTTCTCAGAAAAGAAGGCTCAAGAAGCAATCGCTTCTGCGCAGACGATCTTAGCAAAAGCAGAAGAGCAAGCTAAGGCTGATCGTGCTGCAATGGCTGCAGACCTCAAGCAAGAGTTCGGACGTTTAGTCGCCGCCACGACTGCTGGTGTGACTGGCAAAGTGCTGACAGATGATGATCAGCGCCGCATTAACGAAGAAGCCCTCTCTAAGGTTGGCTCATAATTTTTCACTTCTTACTCTAGATCATGAAGGTCTCTAAATCGAACGCAGCTCAAGCACGCCGCATTTTTAATCTCTGTATGGAGAATGGCGCTGTGAATGGTGACCGTCTGAAAAAGGCGATCGCGAAAATCACTGAGACGAAGCCACGCGGATATTTAGAGCTATTGACTGGTCTAAAGCGTCTCATCCGTCTCGAGCTAGAGAGCAAGCAAGTCACTGTGACAAGCGCTCATGAACTGGATGCGGAGACTTCCGATAAATTGAAAAAAGATCTCACTGGGAAATACGGAAACGATCTTGTTTTCGATTTTCAAATTGATCCTTCTCTCCTCGCAGGGCTTAAAGTCCGCGTTGGAAATGACGTCTGGGATGGCACTGTAGCCTCCCGCCTTAAGCGCCTCGCTGAAACTTTCTAATCCTTTTACATAAACATTCTCTCGCTAGTGAATAGCTAGCAATAACTTCCACACTCTACTTCCCATGAGCAGCATTCTTCAGGACATCGAAAAGGAGATTAACTCCGTCACTTCATCCGTCGAAAAAACTAACGTCGGTATCGTCCGCGAAATCGGTGACGGTGTCGCCAAAGTCGAAGGTCTTAGCGACGTTCAACTTAACGAAATGATCAGCTTCCCAGGTGGCGTCGTCGGATTGGCGATGAACCTCGAGGAAAGCGAAGTCGGTGTGGTTCTCCTCGGTGACTACCGTAATATCTCACAAGGCGACGAGTGCTCTACTACCAACAAGCAGCTCTCTGTTCCTGTTGGTGAAAGCCTTCTTGGACGCGTTGTCGATGCCATCGGAACACCAATCGATGGTAAAGGTGATCTCAATGCAGCGACAACATATCCGCTCGAGAAAATCGCTCCTGG
>CALFDI010000146.1 GCA_937952875.1 uncultured Verrucomicrobiales bacterium | reverse complement strand
CCCCTAGGTTCTACACGCAGCCACGCCTCTGACGCACTCAGTTATTTAAAAAAGCACCCTGACTGCTGCCCGCATCTGGAAATCGAAACTTATACCTGGGGAGTTCTGCCAAAAGACCTACAAAAACCAGTTACGAACATGATCGTAGATGAGTATCACTGGGTCGAAGAACAATTTAATACATCTTCAGAGACTCTTACGTGATGGCAGGAGCGCATTTGCGAAAAGCAGACCTACTATGAGTGCAATACACCCCATAAGAACGCGCCCTCCACTCTCTGCTTGAAAGACAAACTCTCCGGAGACCCAATGACTCAAGATGGAATACATCCGACTTCCTGGCACGAGAATGAGAATCCCATGCACCATCAACATAGAGCCGGGGGCTCGAGTCAACCGAGCATAGAGATTACTCACCAGCCCCACAGCTAAGGCCCCGAGAAACATCCCCATATAGATGCCCGACTGAGCCTCTCCAAATTTGGAAACACCGTAAGCGATCAAGGCTGAAGCGAAACCAAAACCAAGCTTCGAAAGAGGCGTGTTAAATGCAATCCCCATCGCAACTGTGATACACGCCAATGCAGGCCAGATCCTCCAATCTGGTAAGTCAGGCAAACTCCACACAACGCTAGCCGAGGCCGCTCCTTGTAGAAAGCCCCCTACAGTTAAACCGCTCAGGGTGCCAAAAAACAACTGTAGAAGCGTCATGATAGCGGCCATTAGCCGAGACGTGCCGGAGACGAGATGTCCGTTAGAAATTTCTGTCAAAGCAACCGTCAATGATAGACCAGGAACTAGGAGAACTGCAGTGGATAAAATGACAAATGAGACATTAATATCTGCACCAAAACTTTGAATCACACTAGCGCCTAAACCAGTGATAAAGGTGCTCATAATAAGCATGAGAGAGCTCCAGTTTGCACTCTTTCCAATCATACGAGAAATGCAACAGATCACAAATGCAAGGAATGACGAGACCAAGCAATTCAACGGATTCACATCAATCAATGCGGCAAACGCACCAGCTGTCAGCACCCAACAAAGCGCTTCCCTCATCAAGGTCATAGATGCCTGAGGAACAGCTAAACTCTTGATAGCAGCATTCCCTTCCAGGAAACTTGTCCGTCCCATCTCCATCGATTCAACGACTCTATCGATTTCACACAGACGAGACATATCGTAGCTGACGGGCTTCACACGCTCGATATGAATATACTGATCCATCTCATCTTCATCCCAGAACGCACAGGTAAACGTCGTAGGGCTCATCAGGAAGCTCCCTTTTAGCTCAAGCATAACAGCGGCATTCCCCAAATACGACTCGATACGATCACTGCTAGCTCCACAGTTATGCAAAGCTCTACCCAGCTGAATGATGAAGTGAGTTTTCTCACGATATGCTGGTAGATCAGTCATGTTTTTTTCTTATGATACAACGAAGATGTTCTTCAACTCCTTCTCATGAGAATCTAGACAAACGCGTGTGTCGTAGAAATAACAAAAAAGCCTCAGGATCACTCCCGAGGCTTTTGATAAATTCTATTCGAAAGAAGGGCTTAGGCCATACGGCCACAGCACTGTTTATACTTTTTGCCTGATCCACATGGGCAGTTATCATTTCTCCCAACCTGAACAGTTGGGCGGCGCTTAGGCAGGTTCAGCTTTACACCTGAGTCTGCGCTTTCGACTTGATCTTCTGCTAGAGTGCTAGAGCTACCTGTTTCAGCGATCTGACCTTGATCCACTGCTGCTGGAACATCGTCTGCTCCACTAAAGTTCTGTGGGAGCATCTTGAGGAAATTTTCAAAATTCTCTAGATTTGTAGTAGATTTGAAAAGGTTACCTACAGCTTCAGACTGAATACTCTCCATGAGATCACCGAAGAGCTTAAAGGCCTCATTCTTATATTCTACTAGCGGATCCTTCTGGCCATGTGACCGGAGTGAGACACCTTCACGCAGTGCATCCATCGAGTAAAGGTGCTGCTGCCAGAGGCGGTCGATCGCAACGAGGATGATGTGACGCTCGAGTCCATCGAGTTTATCAGGGTCTTCATGCTCTGACTTTAACTCGTATGCACTCTTAATACGCTCAACGAGATCTTCTGCGACTTGGTCTTCAGACTTATTATCCCAGTCCATATCATCGTGTGTGAGGCGAAGCGGGAAAGTCTCATTAATCCAACCGAGCAGCTCTGTGTAATCAGGGCGACCGTCGTCACGCTCATTCATATACTCATTTACCTTCGCTGGAATCGCTTGGTTAATGACTTCTACGATTTCTTCGCGAGGGTCTTCTGTGTTCAGAACGTCGTTCCGGTAGCCATAGACGATTTCACGCTGCTTATTCATGACGTCATCGAAGTCGAGGACGCGTTTACGCCACTGATAGTTTCTCTGCTCCACACGCTTCTGTGCGGTTTCTACGGACTTATTGAGCCACTTGTGCTCGAGGGCCTCACCTTCCTCCATGCCGAAGCGCTCCATCATAGATGTCATGCGATCTGCAGCTGCGAAGTTACGCATGAGGGCATCCTCGA
>CALFDI010000145.1 GCA_937952875.1 uncultured Verrucomicrobiales bacterium | reverse complement strand
CTGTTAAGCGCGGCCGCAGCGTGTTTGACGTCTACGGTTGCAACCTGTCGCCGGCTTGTTTTTTGCTGCCAGATATCATTGACGGCAACGCCCACTCCTGCGACCACTGACGCGCAGACTTCACCGATTTTGAAACGGGTGGAAAGTACCGGGTCGGCGCCACTAATTGACATCTCACCCGGAGCCGGCATTCCTTGCCCGCGTACACTCATGACCTCTTCGAATGGGCTGGTCATATTTTTTCTTTTCTCTTGCGTTGTGGTCAAACCTGTTCAACAACCGCACTGCCGCGGCGATGAAGAAACTGATTAAGATCGTTTTTTAGATCGAACTCATCATTTATAAATTCAAAATAAGACAGGAAACATAGCTTGAATCTCTAGTTCTAGCCATCGATGTTCATTCAATAAAATCTACAGTTTAAAACCTCAATCGAAAATTCAAGGGAAGGTCGTGTTGGCTTTTGCCAATGGATGAAGTGAACGATCGAATCGACGTCTCTAAACTTAAATCTAGACCAGTAGAAGAACCACAGCCTAAACAGTAACAACTATCATGAAATCTTTTCTATTTTTCCTCCTCCTGACGGTCTTACCTGCTTGGGCTTCAGATGATTTATGGCTCGCGCAACTCGATCAGGCTAAAGAGGTGGCAGCTAAGACAGGGAAGGGGATTATTATTGAGTTTACTGATCTCGATGACTGAGCGGCTTGCATCCAGCTTGAGAACCGTGTGTTCTCAAAAGACGCTTTCACTCAGCCAGCGACAGAGAGCTTTGTCCTCCTTCGCTTGAATTATTCCTCACGGATCGATGTCTCGGATAAGCAGGCAAAAGCACTAGAGGAAGCCAACGAAATCTACGGATACCCGCCGCTGCCGACTTTGCTCTATGCTGATAGCAAGGGAAGGCCACTCATGGCGTCGAAAAATGAAACGACTGTCGCTCCGTGGCTCAAAGAAATTTCCACAGCTGCGAAGATTCTGTCGGATCTTAAAAAAGCTCAGACTCAAGAGGGGCTAGAAAAATCCAAAGCTCTCTATGAAGCTGTAAAGTCAGTCGATATCTCCACGATACGTGTGCACCATGCTGAGCTCATCGCTATGATCAAGGCCGGCGACCCTGAGGATACACTCGGCTTCGCCAAAATGGTCGCTCTCGATAAGGCCGTCACGGATTTCGCGGAAAACGTCGATACTCTCTACGAGGAAGGAAAGCTTGACCAGATCTTATCTGATGCTGAGGGATTGCTCAAAAAAGACGGTCTGAATCCTAGCCAAAAACAAACGCTGCTCTTCATTAAGGCGAACGTGTTCTACGAAAACAAAGACACAGCAAAGGCCTTAACGACTCTTAATGAGCTTATCTCAATCGATCCTAAAAGTGATCTCGCGAGCGAAGCTCAAGCTGCGAAAAAGGAGCTAGAATAGACGTTTCTTATTTAATCGAGACTCCTCCACAAAAAAACACTCGGCCTTCTGAGGAGGACCGAGTGTTTTGTTGGAATAATATGTGATCGCTTAACTTAAGCAGTCTTCTGCTCGAGAGCCTCTTTGGCTCCTTCGGCGATAGCTGCGAATGTCTCAGCATCATGAACTGCGAGGTCAGCGAGGATCTTACGATCCACTTCGACGTTAGCAGCCTTGAGGCCTTCGATGAAGCGTGAATAAGTCAATCCATTGATACGGGATGCAGCGGAGATACGCTGAATCCAGAGGCGACGGAACTGACCCTTCTTCTTCTTGCGGTCACGATACTCGTATTGACGCGCCTTAAAGACGGCGTCTTTCGCATATCTGTAGAGTTTGGAGCGGAATCCGCGGAATCCCTTGGCGCGAAGGAGAACGCGCTTACGACGGGAGCGGCTGGCTACACTATTGGTTGCTCTTGGCATTTTCTATTAGTTGGTTCGAACAAATCGTTGGTTTTAACGTTCACTCCTACAGTCTCATTTGTTCGGTAGATCCCTTGCGGAATCAGGCTGTATGGAGGCTATCTGTTTAGCAGATAGGGGGCACGGTCGTAACCATGCGTTTCTTCGTGATTAGGCGAAGGGAAGGTTGGCTTTAACAGCCTTAATATCTGCGTCTGAAACAAGGCAAGCCTGACCCAGTCTGCGTTTCCGCTTACTGTTCTTCTTTTGAAGAATGTGTCTTCCTCCTTGTTTCCTGCGCAGCACCTTACCTGTGCCCGTCACCTTGAAACGTTTGGCGACGGCCTTACGAGTTTTTGCTTTACCTGATACTCTGGCCATGGACGGCGCAAACTAGGTATCCGGACGGACTTAGCAAGCAGAAAACGGACTGTTTTCTAGGTGAAGTGTCACTTTTGGTCATCGGTCATGCTAGGAGGCCATTTTTGAGGCTTCGATACGACAGTGATGCAGGAGAATTCTAGGAAAGTGATTTTTTCGAAAAATTAGAGTAAGTCGTTCACATACTCGTCCTTCTTGAAGGGGCGGAACTGTTCTGGCTCTTCGCCCGTTCCGAGGAAATGCGTCGGGATTTCGAGTTCATTATGAATCGCCACAGCAACGCCACCTTTACCGGATCCGTCTAACTTCGTGACGACGATGCCATCTAAATCAGCGGCTTTATGGAATTGGCGTGCTTGTTCGAGAGCGTTTCCACCAGTGGTGGCATCGACGACGAGAAGAGTGAGGTGCGGTGATGTCTCTTCCTGTTTTCCAAGTGTGCGGCGGATTTTTCCCAGTTCGGACATGAGATTGTCTCTGGTGTGAATGCGGCCAGCGGTATCGCAGATGAGAAAGTCGGTGCCGTCAGCGATGGCTTTCTGATGAGCGGTATAGCAAACAGAGGAGGGGTCAGCATTGGGCGCGCCTTTTAATACTGGGATGTCTAGACGCGTGCCCCAGCGATCGAGCTGATCCACGGCCGCTGCGCGGAAAGTATCAGCTGCAGCGAGGAGGACGGAGTGGCCTTGATTTTTTAGATAGTAGGCGAGCTTCGCTGATGAGGTGGTCTTACCAGTTCCATTGATGCCGACCATGAGGATGACGTATGGGCCCTGTGATCGGGGCTTGAGCGCTACGGGGTCTCCAGGCAGGGAGTCCGCTATGTGCTTGCGCGTGGTGGCGACGATCTCATCACCTGAGACCTTTCTGCCGAGATCTTGTAATTCTTCAACGATCTGTATGGCCATGCGAACGCCAATGTCTGAGCCGATCAGATCCGCCTCGAGTTCATCCCAGTCGACGTCTGCCTTATTGGTGATCTTATTGAGGAGATTTTTGAAAAAGCCTGCCATGATGTGTTCGGGAGATGACTTGGGTGTTTTGAGCGTGTTTTACAAGGTTTTCAGGATTTTTTTCTAGAAGCGAGTAGCATGTGTGTCGCTGTGGTGGAGTAGACAGGTGCATCGGTGATGAGCACAGTGCTGTGCGTGCCTCCATCGACCTCCATTAATGGTGCCGTCTGGGGGAAGGCCGCGTGGAGGGCGCGCCCTTGGTCGATGTGAATCAGTGAGTCGGCATTTCCATGGACGATGAGTGTGGGCAGGCTGATCTGAGGGGCGAGATCGATAGGGCGTATGGTCTCGATGTCAGGTCCTCCTCGGAGTTTGACGAGTGCTTTTCCTATCCCTGCAAACCAGCCTAACTGATTCTCTACCACGCGATTCATTTCATCGAATGAGCAGATAATCGTGAGAGATGACCACGGATCTGAATTCTGTGCAGCGGCATGGATCGCGAATGAGCCACCCATAGACATTCCCCAGAGAGAGGCGGGGAGGTGAGGGAGTGAAAGTGTCAACTTAGCCTCCGATAGAACGCGTTCAGGAAGGCTGGCTTCAGTAGGTGAACTTCCGTAAAAGACTTTCTGCATGGGGCTGTCTCCATGTGCAGGAAGGTCCGGCATCAGACAGATAAAGCCGACCGCACAATAGCGTGCAGCAATGGGAAGCATATCTTCTTTCCGGCCCATGCGTCCGTGGAGAAGAACGACGATCGCTTGTTCTGGAGTTGTCGTGATGCCTTTCGCCTGAAGCTGAGATTGCAGTAACTTCCCGGCAGAGTGAGGCTCTTGTGTGGGATGAGGACGCGCAATGAGAGTGGGGATCTGTCCGTTATCAAATACATGTCGACTCAGGCTGATGCCGTGACTGCCAGGGTCTGAGAGAAAGGGCGTGTGATAGGCTTGGATCTGTCGCCTGTCTGGAGAGACGAAGCTGCCTGCAGCCTGCCAAAAGCAGATAAATGCGATGAGTAGTCCAAGAGTCGGGTAGATGATGAATCGTTTGCGTTGCTTAGCCATCAGGGTGGAGTGTGATGAGAGATCTGTGGTCTGTCACTTGTTAAAGGCTCGCTGACAATTTGGAATTACATGCTACGAATGAATACGTGATCGAGGACAACGGAGAGATGAAAGATGGACGGTTTCGTCAGTTAGGGCGGGATTTTCGTGATCGATTATCGAGCATGGCGGTGCGCGAGGCATCAGGCGGAAATCGCGTGAAGATCTATTTCGATGCCGATATGGTCTATGGCTCTCAGCTAGCGGCGATTCGCGAGGCTCAGAAGAGAGTTCTGATGGAGATGTATATGTTCCAGTCTGACACAGTGGGCTGGATGTTCGCCAAGGCGCTCGCAGAGAGAGCCCGCGATGGTTTAGAGGTCCGGCTTATATACGATGCTGTTGGCTCCAGTGATGCAGACGAATCAGTCTTCGACCACATGCGTGAAGCAGGCGTCGTCGTCGTAAAGTATCGGCCATTAGGATTTTTCCGAAAAGGCAGCGGCTTTATCCGTCGAGATCACCGGAAGATTTTGGTCTGCGACGAGAAGGTGGGCTTCGTTGGTGGTGTCAATACTGGGGATTTCTGGTCACGCACAGTCAGCGGTGATGATGCATGGCGAGATACGCACATGCGTGTCGTCGGGCCTGCCGCAGAAGATTTACAGCTTCTCATCGCAGAGGTGTGGAAAGTGGCGACTGGAGAGCAATTGGCCGTATCAGAAGGAAGTCGTCAGTCCGAAGGGCGTGTCAGTATGTTGGTGGTGGGCAGCCGTGGGTGGAAGTCTCGCCGCATCATGCGAGACCTCTTTGTTTCTGAGCTAGATGCCGCTCAACACAGTGTCGAGCTGACGATGCCCTACTTTATGCCGACGCGAAAAATCCGAAAAGCCCTCATAGATGCCGCGCAACGTGGCGTCCACATCGAGCTTCTCGTGCCTCGCGATTCTGACATGCCAGTCGCAGATATGACGCGTGACGGCATTTATCCGAAACTGCAAGAGGCCGGAATCGTTATCTGGGAGTATCTCGGGCCTATCCTTCATGCTAAGTCAGTCGTCATCGATGGCCATGTTGGCATCGTAGGGTCTAGTAACTTTGACTTTCTCTCGCTCGCCATGAACCGCGAAGTCGTCGTCGTCCTAGATGATGATGAGACCGTGCTCGATCTCCAGCTGCAGTTCATGGATGATATTTTATTATCCGATAAAGTCACCGCTCGTTGGGAGGAGTCTCGCAGCCTATTGAGAAGGATCACATCCTCCTTCCTCGCGTGGGTGCTGAAGTGGTTGTTTTAAAAACAATCAGAAAAAGCAACCTATGCCGAGCGGCTGAGATGCTTCCCTCAATGAGTCTTTAGGGTATGAATTCAT
>CALFDI010000144.1 GCA_937952875.1 uncultured Verrucomicrobiales bacterium | reverse complement strand
CGCCGGCGGCAAGGGCGGCGGAAAACCTGACATGGCGCGCGGCGCCGCACCACAGCGTGATAAAGCAGAGGAAATCGCCGTCAAAGCAAAGAGCCTCCTAGCCTAAAAGCTGAATACGCGAAATTTCCCTTAAGGCATTGTATTCTAACACATTATAGTGCTGGAATCACGCTTCGCATGCTTTTGACATGTCAGATGGGCAATTTGCCACATCCCACCTGTGAAGGCCGAACGCACGAAAGCGTGCAAGTCTTTCATAAAGTGGCATTTATTATAAAAATGACGAAAATCATTTCATCCTTTGACATGGCATAAATCTGGCTGAAACTACCACATGCAGACGAATTCAGATCAAAATGGACTGAGCACTTACATGAGAGATATCGTTAAGACCGATCTCCTCACAGTCGAGGATGAGATCAAGCTCGCAGAGCGGATCAAAGCCGGAGACAAGCAAGCTCGGGATGAGATGATTCAGGCAAATCTTCGTCTTGTGGTGAAAATCGCTCGTGATTATTCAAATTACGGCCTTCCTATCGAAGATCTCATTTCTGAGGGAAATATCGGCCTAGTTAAAGCAGTGGAGCGTTTCGATCCTGAAAAAGGAGGGAAACTCAGCACATATGCGGCCTGGTGGATCAAACAAGCAATCAAGCGTGCTCTTGCGAATCAATCCAAGACTGTGCGTCTCCCCGTTCACATGGTCGATAAGGTGACAAAGATTCGTCGCATCACCGCTATGCTGACTGAAGAATTAGGCCGCGAACCCAGTGACGATGAAATCATCGAAGAGATCGGAATTCCTCGTCAAAAGCTGGCAATGATCAAGCAGGTCTCGCAATCTATCTCTTCACTAGATGCGCCACTTATGGATGGCGAAATGACATCATTAGGCGATACAGTCGCAGATGAATCAGCAGCTGATCCATTCGAGACAGTCTCAAGCCATAACCTTCATAACGAATTAGACGAACTCCTCGAAGGGCTTGATGAGCGTGAGTCTCGCATCATCGATGCTCGATTTGGCTTAGATGGAAAGACTCCAATGACTTTAGAAGAAGTCGGTCAAGAATTCGGCGTTACTCGTGAGCGTATCAGACAGCTCCAGAATATTGCGCTCTCAAAAATGCATAAGGCACTTAAGAAGAAAGATCGCCCAGCAACATCAGCGACTCCATTGTTCAGCTAGTGCCTGATAGTCGGCGACTTACCTCCTTAAATCTAAGCCTCAGAGTGTTCTGAGGCTTTTTTCGTTCTCCAATTTCAGAAATAACGAAAGTTTCGTAAAAAAGGACAAAAAAGAAGCGCTCCGCTTGAGAAGTCCCTGGAAAACCCAAAAACCAAAAAACTCATTCAACCGGAGCGCCTGCTTATTCGTCTTGCGACGGCCGTAGGATGATCGAATATAGAGATTAAGCAAGGTTTAAACTCCTAAAGATCACTTGGATTTTGTAACAATCGTTTTACATCCTGGAGAATGATCCCTGCTCCACCACCATCTACGACGCGGTGGTCAAAGGTGAGATTCAGTTCAGATTCAATGACTGGCACAAAGGCCTCGACTGAATCCGACCAGACAGGCTTTTTCACTCCAGCCCCCATACCGAGAATCAATGTTTCATTTGGTAGAGGAATCGGAGTGCCCCAGGTTAAGCCAAAAGTGCCAAAGTTCGTCACAGTAGCGATACCGCCTTTTGTCGCGTCAGCTGGGAGCTTCTTTGCTCGAGCTAAGTCTACGAGACGCGTGTATTCTGCAGTAAGTTCGGATAAGCTTTTCGTATCTGCCTCTCGGATCAGAGGGACGAGGACACCATCATCCACCTGCACTGCCACGCCGATATCAAATCCACGCGGGTGAACAACACTTTCTCCAAGGAGGTAGCCAGCCGTTTCAGGGTGATTCTTTAATGCCAATGCAAAGGCACGGAGAATGTAAAGCGTGAGGCCCGGCTTAGGACTCTGCTCTGCTCTGTGCTTCAAAACTGTATCCAGCACAATCGGCATACCGACAGTAGCGAGAGGGCGCGTCCAACTCCTCCGCATGGAGTCAGCAACAGCTCGGCGCATCGGAGAGGCTTTACTACTCGGCCACGTTGCAATATAATCCACGAAGGCCTCTAAATCTTCTACGGTCACACGTCCGCCGGATCCAGAGCCCACGATCGCTGAGATATCTGCGGCTTGTAGACCGAGCTCATCCATCCGCGCACGCATACGCGGAGAAATATAACTCGCTCCTTTCGTGCCGGTAGGAACTGGTAGTCCTTTGACGTTTGGCTCGATGGCGATTTCTGATGACTTCGGTTCGCGGTAGTCTTCTCTATCGATCTTGAAGTGAAGATTTTCCTCTTCTTTAGGTCGATCATCTTGAAATGACTCACGCTTTTCCATGGGAACCGTGACGCCAGTTCTCGCCATCTCCTCTTCAGTGACTTCGATGTAGCCAAGCAACGACCCGACGGCATAGCTGACACCTTCTCTCGCGACGAACTCTTTGACGATGCCTCCACAGAGTGTTGTGACTCCCATTGTTGCCTTATTGGTCTCCACCTCGATCACTTCTTGATCAGCAACGACAGCATCACCGGGCTGAGCATTAAATGATACGATAGTAGCCTCGGCGATGGACTCGCCGAGCTGCGGCATCAAGATAGGAATATCAGGCATACGAAGTATCTAGTAAGTGAGAAGGTGGCGTAAGGACGCGCAGATTGATTCAGGAGTCGGTCGATGCGCTGCCCAGAGATTCGGATGATAGGGCACGGGAGTATCGCGAGCATTCAGCCGCTGTGGCGGGGCATCTAGTAGATGGAACGCCTCTGTGCACACGCGTGATATAACCTCTGCCGTCACACCACCCCAAGGAAACGCTTCTCCAAGAGCTAACAGTCTCCCTGTGCGGGCAACTGAAGCGATGACGGTGTCAGTATCTAACGGCTTAACGCTTCGGAGATCGACGACTTCCACATCCCATCCACCCTCTTCCTTAAGAATATCTGCAGCGCGCACTGCTTCATGAACCATAGCAGAGTAGGCCACGACGGTTGCGTGCTTGCCATGACGAGCGATGCGAGCCTTTCCGATGGGAAGATCATCTCCCTCGAGAGAGTCACTTTTTAACCACCGGTAGAGGAACTTATGTTCACAGAAAATGACTGGATCATCCAGCTCGACCGACTGCTTTAACATACTATAGGCATCGGAGACGGTTGCAGGAGTGACAACTACTAGACCAGGATAGTGTGCATAGATCGCCTCCATGCTTTGGCTGTGGAATGGACCAGAGCCAGGCGTGCCTCCAGAAGGCATTCTTACAGTGATGGGAATAGGCACTCCAGTGCGATAGTAGTGCGTCCCAGCATGATTGACTAGCTGGTTAAAGGCGACACTGGAGAAGTCAGCGAACTGCATCTCAACGATCGGTCGCATTCCCTCGATGGCCGCACCAATCGCCATACCAACCATGGCATCCTCTGAGATCGGAGAGTCAATGACTCGATCAGGGTAAGCCTCTTGTAACCCCTTGGTCGCCTTAAAAGCTCCGCCGAACTTGCCAATATCTTGGCCGTAGAGAAAGACGCGCTCATCCTCGCGCAAGAGATCAGCCTGCGCCTCACGGATGGCATCAATATATGTTACGTCTGATGCGATCATGATTCGTAATCTCCTTCCCGCATACTAGGTGTAGACAGCGCAAACCAGTCCTCGGTCCGAGCATCCGGTGCGGCCTCTTGGGTCGCGATGGCGACAGCCTCCTGCACAGCATCGCGGAGTTCAGAACTCCACTGTGTGATTTCTTCCCGTGTGGCATGTCCCGCAGCTATAAGCTGTTCGGCGCCAAGCTCGACACAATCGCGCGCTAAAAGAGACTGGCGTAATTCTTGAGGGACGTAGCTCCCGTCATCATGCTCGCCGTGACCAGATAGACGGAGGAGCTTTGCTACGACGAGTTGCGGCCCGCCGCCCTCTCTCGCTGCCTCGACAGCTCCACCAATGACGCGTGCACAATCTTCAAGACTAGTGCCATCTACCTCGTGGCCTTTCACACCGTATCCTTCAGCCCGCGCGGAGAGATCACGACAGGCGAACTGGCGATCAGAGGGTGTGGAGTAGGCAAATTGATTATCTGCAATGATCACGACTAAAGGCAACTTTTCAACTGCGGCGAGATTCAAGCCTTCATGGAAGGCTCCGGTGGATGTGCCTCCATCCCCGATGCAGGTCGCGCCGACACAGCCTTCTAGTTCCCCTTTTATTCGCCGTGCCAGAAGCACTCCAGCCACGGCGGATACGCTGGTGCCCAGATGACTGATCATAGCGAGATAGCCTTCAGCGGGATTTCCGCGATGAATATTCCCATCCCGTCCACGCATAGGCCCCGCGGCAGAGCCTAGATACGTGCGTGCGCAGTCAAGAAAAGGCTCACCAAAGCCCGTGCGGCCCGCTTGATCACGAATGAGAGGCGAATACACGTCCCTCCCCATCGTCAGGGAACATCCGAGCGATGCACTGACTGCCTCCTGCCCTGTGCCGAGGTAGACACCTCCGACGATTTTACCCGCTTTATAGAGCGAAGACAGCTTAGCTTCCATAAGGCGCCCCCCGAGCATCGCACGGTAGATGGTTCTGAGCTGATCCTTCGTTTGAAGATCGGCATCTGTCAGGGTTGGACTTGGAAGCACGGAGCAATGTTTAATCAATCTTTGAGATATCAGCAAAGGTATTTCGGCATTGATTTTAGCTTCCCCTTGCCACACCCCATTCATCTAACGCGGCATGTGCTAATCCACTGTTAGAAAAACAGCATTGCCCCTATCGCATTTCTCCGCATCACTCCTTACAGACTTTTTTATGAAACCATCTCTCATCGTTCTCGCCGCCGGAATGGGTAGCCGCTACGGCGGTCTCAAGCAAATGGACCCAATGGGCCCAAATGGGGAAACCGTTCTCGACTACTCCGTCTTCGATGCGATTCGAGCTGGCTTCGGCCAAGTTGTCTTTGTCATTCGCGAAGACTTTGCAGAGGCATTTAAAAGCAGCGTCGGAGCGCGTTTTGCGGGGCAGATCGATGTCGACTACGCCTTTCAAAAGCTAGAAGACCTGCCAGAGGGCTACACCGTGCCTGAAGGCCGTGAAAAGCCATGGGGCACCACTCATGCCGTCCGCGCCGCTCGCCACGTCTGCAAGGCTCCCTTCGCCGTGATCAATGCGGATGACTTCTACGGATCTGACGCCTACGTCCAAATGGCTAAGTTCCTCACCGGCACTCAGGCTGACGCCTCCCCAGCAGAGTATTCCATGGTCGGCTACAAATTGGAAAACACCCTCTCTGACCACGGATCCGTAAACCGCGGCATCTGCGGATTGGAAAATGGCCTACTTCAAGATGTGCAGGAAGTCGTGAACATCTCTCGCCAAGAGTCTGGCGAAGTCATGGGCACATCTCTTTCTGGCGAACAAATCACAGTCGATCCCGCCGGCCTTGTTTCTATGAATTTCTGGGGCTTTTTCCCGAGCTTTTTCGACCACATCGAGGAGCACTTTTCCGCATTCTTAAAAGAGAACATCGGTGTCGAAAAGTCTGAGTGCTACATCCCAACCGTCGTAGATGAACTCATCGATCACGAGAAAGCCATCTGCCACGTGCTAGAGACCAGCAGCTCATGGTTTGGCGTGACTTACCCCGATGATAAGCCGCACGTCGTCACCTCTATTAATGAGCTAATCGAGCGAGGAGACTACCCCTCTGATCTGAGCGCGTAAGCCGCTATGTTTGCAGACATTTCTAAGTCAGCATTAAGACGCCAGATAAAGCAGACTCTTTCCGCACTGACCTCAGAAGAAAAGTCTAAGACCTCACGTTTACTCTGCCAACAGATCGCCGACTATCTCAACGATCATCCCGAGATCCAGACAGTCGGCACATTTGCAGGGCTACCGCTCGAACCAGATCTCCGCGCATTACACGAGTTATCGCGCGTCATCCTCGCCTACCCACTAGTCAATGACGATCTCATGACGTTCCATGCGATCGCGAAATACAATGATCTCACTGTCGGGAACTATGGTATTAAAGAACCCACTGCAGACCATCCATTCATCGATTGCCCAGACCTCATTCTCTGTCCCGGCTACGCCTTCACACCAGAAGGCAAACGCCTCGGAAAGGGAGGCGGCTTCTACGACCGCTTCTTAGCGAAAAAAAGCACCCGAACCATCGGCATCGTCTTTCCCTGTCAGATCGTCGAAGATCTTCCCACGGAAGAACACGATAGAGATGTCGATCTCGTATTGGTGAGCGGACTTTAGTCTGCTTTACGACTACCTCGGCCCTCGCATGTGGACTAAAGCCCACACACCGATTCTTAAAACGACCCAGTCGAGAGCAGCACCAGCGTGCAGGCCTCTTCCACCTCGATTCCTTCCCGCCTCATCGCATCTGCGGCTACATCAGACTCCGTCCCGGGATTGAGAATCACTCGCCTCGGCTTCAGAGAAATGACATCGTCCACAGCCTTCTCTAAGCGTTGAGAGTTAATATACACTGTGAGGGTATCGATCGGCTCCTCGATCTCTGCGAGACTCTGATACACCTCAACACCCTGAACTAACCCGCCAGCCGGCCGCACCGGAAAGACATCGTAGCCATGCTCCATCAACATCTGCTGTGCTTTATACGCATAGCGATCAGGCTTATCGCTGGCGCCTAGGAGTGCGACATTCATTTCGACACCTCCTTCAGGTCTGTGTCCCACCCTTGAGGTGGTTCGGGAATCTCTACCCAGCTTCGGCAGCCGCCATGTCCTCGCTCATAAATGAATGTAAACGGCTCAGCCAGCTCATACACTTTCACTTCGGCGCAGTGAATACGACTCGTAGGCATCCCCTTTCCTTCCCAATCGAACCTTTCCCGGATCGTCTTTTCCGTCCAGACATGGCGATCTGCTAATGCGGTCACATCATCCCACTCCGTCAAAGTCTGCGCCGCATGACATTTCACAAAATAACGAATCTCGACCTCATCACCTACCTCCCACTCAGGGCGCTGCGGAGGCCCCGAGACCCGCATATTATCCCCCTGGCCGTGGAATCGAGTCGGAAAGAGAAAAAACTTCTCCGCACCGAAGGAAAATCCCTCTCTCCCCTCGTGAATCCCTCCTTTTCTCAATATCACATCCTGATCACCACGCCCAAGCGCATCACAGATCCCCTCCCATTCTTTAAAAGCCTTCGCCATAGAACGTCCATACTGCAGCTGGAGCAAAACATCAAAGTTCGATATTGGAAGATTCACATGCATGAGTCACTCTTCGACCGTGACTCATGCCGACACCCCCATCTCCACCTGTTATGCCACCATCGCCACGCCGGACGAACCGATGGTGCTCGCCAGTGGCTCCACCCTTCAGCATGTAGAACTCGCCTACCAAACATGGGGCACTCTGAATGAGGACAAATCGAACGCCATTCTCAT
>CALFDI010000143.1 GCA_937952875.1 uncultured Verrucomicrobiales bacterium | reverse complement strand
GAGGTTTCCGCATTGTAGTCTTGTGCTGCTTGCGCGGCCTTTGAGGCGGAATCCGGAACTTCGTAGGTAGTAGAACTCATAGCAGAGAAATGTCGAAAATCGACCGCAGGAAGAGTCGCGGATTCTGCACGTATCGCAAGGACTTTGTGAAACTTTTCACAAGCGAATTGAGACACTCAATCGGCATGATTTAATGATCTTTCCTGTTACAGGTGATGTGCGAATGCGTAACGCTCGAATCAGGGCTCTAGCGTGGGCGGGTTGCGTTATAGCGTTCCCAGTTTTGATAGGCGAAGAGACCCATGAAAATAGGAAGAAGGTAGCCCCCACCTTCGGAAAACTTGAAGTAAGCAATGATGACGAGCACTGGGATGATGACGCCGATGAGAAAGGTGATGTGTTGTTTCCGTGGTCCGAGTGCAGCTGCTAACATCTGGCCACCGTCCATGGGGAAGACGGGAATGAGATTTAAAACCGCCCAGAAAAAGCTCACGAGCGTGAGGTTAAAGAAGAAATCCTTAATGAGTGTATCCGGGAGGTTCGCGTATTTGAAAACGGCCCATGCGATGAAGCCGAGAGCTATTTGAATGACTGGACCAGCAAGCGAGACAAGAAAGGACTGCAAGCGTGAGAACACACCTGCTGGATGTGTGGCGTAGCCGCCGAATGCCTGAAGGACGATCTCAGTGGGTTGACGATATTTTCTGATGAGGAGTGCGTGGCCGTATTCATGAACGAGGATCGAGATGAAGCCAGCCATGATGAAAAGCACGACTTCAAATACGGTTCTACCATTTCCGATCTGAAAGGCGCCTCCGATGAAGGCCATTGTGATCCAGAAAAAGGGCTGGATGGACACGTGAATGCCAAAGAGGCGAAATTCGATCATGATAATTGAAAGGTGGTGAGCTTACTCTTTTTTCTTAGCCGCTTTTTTTGCAGCCTTCTTGGCTGTCTTTTTCGCGGCTTTCTTAGCTCCCTTTTTCGCTGCACGAGGCTCGAACTCGAACCCGACCTTGCCAGTCTTATCATCGAGTGTGAGGTAGGCTGCGAATTTACGCTTCGTCCGGTTCGAGATAAATCCCTGGAGGAGACGCGTTTTTCCTTCTACTACGAGCTTCATAGCTTCTTCTTGAGGGATCTCACGCGAGAGAATGGTCTTGCCGAGGCGCAGGCCGTCTGGATCATTCTTTGTTTTGAAATCAGGGACGTGGAACGCCTTTTCTGACTCATACATTTTAGCGACCGTGGAGGTGCCTGGGATCGTGACTTCACCGATGATCATGTCGTCTGTGAGTTCGACATTTTTCGATCCGTCATCTTCGAAGACGAAGTTCGCTTTTAACTTATCATCGAGTTCGATCGCTGCATCGAATGGCTTGTTAAAGCGCGAACGGAATCCTGTGAGTGGTCCTACGAATTTAGTGGTAAGAAGCTGAATGGCTTCTTCTTCAGTCAGTTCGCGTCCAGCGATGTGCTTGTTTAGCTTGAACTTACAGTCCATCTCGCGGCACTCGAAGGTGGCATCTGTCTGGCGCAGGTCTTGTGCTTCGCACTTAGGGCACTTGCACTTGAGGTCTGGGAACTTGCGGTCTGAGAGCATCTTGGCGTGAGACTTCGCGCTAGTTACGATGTCTGTCGTGAAGTCGATGATGCCTTTCATGAATTCCGGGCGGCCAAGTTTTCCTTGCTCCATCTGGCGCAGCTTAGCTTCCCAATCACCCGTCATAGATGGGCTGGCGAGTTGCTCGGCACCGATTTCTTCGACGAGGTCGATGAGTCTCATGCCTTTGCCAGTCACGAAGAGTTCGCGACCTTCTCGAGCGAGGTATTTCTGAGAAATGAGGCCTTCGATGGTCGCTGCGCGAGTGGCTGGAGTGCCAAGTCCACGCTCAGACATCGCTTCGCGGAGTTCCTCATCATCGACGAGTTTTCCAGCGCCTTCCATGGCGGAGAGGAGGGTGGATTCCGTGTAACGTGCTGGCGGGCGCGTCTCTTCTTGCTTGAAATACACGCATGGGTATTCCGGTGCGAGATCATCGATGCCGAGAGGTGCGGTAAAGCCTGCTCCTCCGATAGATGTATCTGCTGTCTCGGTGAGAGCCTTTTCGCCAGGCTGAACAGCGACGAGTTCGTCCTTTCCAGCGGAGACACCTGGCTTACGGCCATAAATGGCGAGCCAGCCTGGCTTTACCAGCACGCGTCCGTCAGTGCGGAAGGTATCCTGTATCGTGCCATGATCGATGGTTGTGATACGCTTCGTGACCTCGAACTCTGCAGGGGGGAAGAAGACGGCGAGAGTGCGTTTCACGACCATGTCGTAGACTTTTTGCTCTGCATCGCTGAGCTTTACAAAACGCCCAGTCGGTATGATCGCGTGGTGATCTGTGACTTTCGCTGTGTTGAAGATACGCTTCGTTGGCTTGAGTAGATCTTTCGACAAGATCTCATCTGCATAACTTGAAAAGGGGCCTGCATCTTTCTTGATGTCTTGAATCGTCGTCTTGACTTGGCTGACGTAGTCTTCAGGCAGGTAGCGTGAGTCAGTTCTCGGATAGGTGAGCATCTTATGGCGCTCATAGAGTGCCTGCGCGATCTGCAGAGTTTGCTTAGCTGAGAAAGGAGCTTCACGCTGGAGCGTGGTGAGATCGTAGAGCTGAGGTGCGCTCTGTTTCGTTGGCTTTGTCTCTTCAGTGACTGAGCCTTCCTTACCGTTACAGCGCGTGACGATGTCTTTTGCGAGCGTGGCATCCCACAGTCTGTGTGGACGTGCATGTGGTTGAGTCTCGTCCTTAGAAAAGCTCTCATCTATCCACTTAGCTTCGTATTGACCTGCTGAGACGGCGAAGTTCGCGTGGACTTCCCAGTAGTCTTCTGGATTAAAGGCGCGGATCTCAGCCTCGCGCTTAGCCAGAATGGCGAGTGTCGGAGTCTGCACGCGGCCTGCAGCGGTGATGTTAAAGCCGCCGTGACGTGAGCGGAAGCACGTCAATGCGCGAGTCGAATTCAG
>CALFDI010000142.1 GCA_937952875.1 uncultured Verrucomicrobiales bacterium | reverse complement strand
GTGCTATAAGCACATCACGCTCAGCCTTTTCCCGCCCAATAAACATTTCATCGTCTGCAATCCGTATGGAGACGATATACGGCTCATCCACCATCAATGATGGCATCTCAGGAAGATCCGTCTGCACTTCGACCGTATCTTCATTGCAGGAAAGCAAACTAAAAACCAAGAGGAGGAACCATCGCATGTGAGAGCCATCATCTGAATCTAAAGCATTCATTCAAGCTCTTAACTCTTGCCCCATCGGCCTTCGCCGCTTTCACTCTCTCTCCTATGTCCGATATCAAAATCACAATGAAAACAAACAAGGGGTCTATGGATATCACCTTGTTTGCAGATGACTGTCCTGTGACCTGTGCAAGCTTTCTCAATCTCGCCAAGCGTGACTTCTATAACGGCGTGACGTTTCACCGCGTCATCGCAGACTTCATGATCCAGGGCGGAGATCCTGATGGCAGCGGAATGGGTGGACCTGGTTATAAATTCGAGTGCGAGTGCAAGCCACATCTCATGCATAATAAAGCGGGCATACTCTCTATGGCAAATGCTGGTCCTAATACGAATGGCTCACAATTCTTCATCACACACGGCCCTACTCCACATCTGAATGGAAAGCACACAGTCTTCGGCGAAGTGACGAATCCAGAAGGAATCGAAACAGTGAACGACATTCGCCAGCACGATGAAATCTTAGAAATCACCGTTCACGATTCAACAGACGAGCTATTTGCAGCTCAGGCTGACCGCATCGAAGAATGGAATTCTAAAATGCAATAGGCTTCCGGCATTTTCACCTCTTTCTCAACGTCAGCTCTTAACCGAGCTGGCGTTTTTTTTACGTTCACAAGCACGGCTACCAATAGAAGCTCGCTAAGAGAGAATTCACTTTTCAACCCACTCCAGCACAGTGCGCGCAGCGCGGACACTGACTCCGACATCACCGAGCTGTTTCGATGTTTCCAGTAATTCGTCTCGTGTGTGCTGAGCTGCGGCAGGGTCTTTGAGGAAGACTTCTAGTTCTGCAATCACTTGATTTGGCTCGGCTTCAGATTGAATGAGTTCTTTAACTATCTCACGACCAGCTAAAATATTAATAATCCCGATGAACTTGATTTTCACCACAAGTTTCGCGACGAGAAATGTGCTCCAAGCCAACTTATAAACGAGGCAGTAAGGCATGCCAAAATACGATGCCTCTAACGTAGCTGTGCCACTCGCAATGACTCCACAATGGGCTCTCTGCATAAGACTGCGTCCACCGCCTTCCGTCAGTGTGATTTTCAGAGAATCTGGAAAAGATGCTTCCGCGATCATACTACGCAATTTCTCAGTCAACTGCGGTGTGGCACCTGGCACTTCATAGACAACATCTGGATAATCACAGTGAAGCCGCCGCGCAGTCTCTAACATCATCGGAAAAAGCGTTTCGACTTCCTTTTCTCGGCTCCCTGGGAAAAGCCCCACTAAGCGATCAGTTCTCTCCACAGCCTCACGTTCAGCTTCTAATTCATCGACCAGAGGATTCCCGACAAATCGAGCATCAATATCTAAGCCCTCGAATAACTGTGGCTCGAACGGAAATAGACAGAGCAGATAATCGACGCAGGTAGCTATTTTCGGAATACGTCCTTTTTTCCATGCCCACACCTGGGGACATACATATTGGGCGATCTTGATCTGCGACGCTTGTTTTTTTACAGCCGCAGCTAATCTGAGATTAAACCCTGGGTAATCGACCATCAAAAGGAGGCTCGGTTGAAGCTCCACGACTGAATCGATGGTTTTGTGAAGCTTTTCCTTAAAAAATGAATAATGCTTCAAAACCTCCACGACTCCCATCACAGCTGACTGATCTAACCAGTTTTCGATCGATTGCCCTGATATTTTCTGCATTTCTGGCCCCCCAAGCCCTACAAATATAAGCTCAGGATCCTCAGCCAACATTCCCTGCATCAGCTCAGCAGCATGGATATCCCCGCTTACCTCACCAGCTACCACATAGATCGTTCGTGCCATTTGTTCGAAGATTAAGCGTTTTCGGATCAAACCCAAGCCTCATTCCGCCTTTACCAGACAAGCATCTCACTCCACAGTGCTCACATATGAGCGAAGCCGCCAAACCAGCGAAACGTAAGCGAGTCAATGTTCGTCGTCCAGACGTCATGGAAAAGGTCCAAGCTGAGGTCCAAGACCACTACCAGTCTCCTATCGTAGAAAAAATAAGAGCTGAGGCAGGATCTTTAACGATTGGTAATACAACGATCCGACTCGCTCAGCAATTTGGATTCTGCTATGGAGTCGAGCGAGCAATCGATCTCGCCTACGCCTCGCGTAAAGTTTTTACAGATAATCGGATCTTTCTCATCGGAGAAATTATTCATAATCCTGAAGTCAATCGCCAACTCACAGAGAAAGGCATCGTCTCATTACCATGGCGTGAACTGAGTAAAGACTACGATGAACTCACAGAAGACGATGTTGTGATTGTTCCAGCCTTTGGCGCTCCGACCTCTTTCATGGATAAAATCGAGGCTTCAGGTTGCCATGTTGTCGACACAACATGCGGCGACGTTATGAAAGTCTGGCGGCGCGTCCGCACTTACGCCAAAGAAGGCGTAACATCCATCATTCACGGAAAAGCCGATCACGAGGAAACACGAGCGACAGCGTCGCGCGCACTCGGACCAGACGGGAATGGGCACTACGTGATTGTTCTCACTCTAGACGACGTCGATTACGTCTGCGATTACATCAAAAACGGAGGAGATCCCGAAGCCTTCAAACAACGCTTCAAAGGCTCACTCTCACCCACATTTGATCCTGAAAAAGATTTACTTCAACTCGGAGTCGCGAACCAAACAACAATGCTCAAAAGCGAAACTGAAGAAATCCAAAACCGAGTCAAAGACGCTGTTTTACTACGAGATGGTAAAGATGAAAATTTCCAAGTATTTGATACCATCTGCGGAGCGACCCAAGAACGCCAAGACGCCCTATTCGACATGCTCAAAAAGCCAATGGACGTCCTACTCGTAGTAGGTGGATACAACAGCTCAAATACAGCACATTTAGTAGAAATAGGAGGCGAACATCTCCCTACATTCTTCATCCGGAAAGCTGACTGCATCAAGTCATTCGAAGACATCGTCCACTATGACCTTCATAAAAAAGAAGAAATTAATGACTCTGGCGCTGCGATACTCCTAGAAGATCGTGATGTCACCATAGGCATCACTGCTGGCGCATCCTGTCCTAATAACTTGATCGAAGATACCATTATCCGAAGTTTTGCTCTTCGTGGGGTGAATCGAGAAGACATCTTAAACGCTTAATTATTCAGCATGAACTCCATGACAGGCTTCGGCCGAGGTGAATTTCATAACGATAGCTTATCTGCGAATGTCGAACTCTCATCGGTCAATCGTAAGCAGGCAGACGTTCAGATCACCCTCCCTAGAGGACTTAGTGAACTTGAAGCAGAACTGAGAAAAAAGGTCCTTGCGAGTATTTCGAGAGGACGAGTGAGCGTCACAATAACACTCACGCAGACCCAATCAGCGAAAAACCAAGTGCAAATAGACCTTGGAAAAACTCAAGCACTTGAAACAGCCTTCTCTGACCTATCGAAGCATCTGGGACGCGAAGTTAAGCCAACAGCTTCAGATTTTCTCAACGTCCCTGATTTACTCATCTCTTCAAATAAAACATTCATAGTAGAAGAGGCCATAGAAGTGATTTCGCCCGCTCTAGATCAAGCGCTTTCAGACCTTCTTGAAATGAGAAGTAATGAAGGCAAAGAACTTCTAAAAGACTTCAAGTCACGACTGGAGACCCTCTTATCACACACTCAAGAAATAGAAACATTCTCTCCAACTGTCGTTGACCGCTACAGAGCTATACTCATGAAGCGCTTAGAGGATATCGGGATAGATGTTGACTTAACGGACGAACGTGTCCTCCGAGAAATCGCACTATTCGCTGAGAGGTCTGACATTTCAGAAGAAACAACTCGCCTCCATGCCCATTTCGCAAGATTTCACGACTTACTTGATGATACTAACAAACCAGTAGGAAGACCTTTAGATTTCCTCTGCCAAGAAATTAACCGCGAGTTCAACACCATCGGAAGCAAAGCCAACAGCTCCGACATAGCCACACACGTCGTCTCCGCAAAAACTGAACTGGAAAAAATTCGAGAACAGGTTCAAAACATTGAGTAAATTCACTTTCATGGGGCTAGCTCCTCCAAAGGAAGCTGGTGATGTCGGCACAGTGATTTGCGACCTACTACGCGACTTCAAAGCTCACGTCAAAACACTCACTTACGATAACGGTAAGGAGTTCGCCTATCATCACCTCATCAATCAGATTCTCGAAATCTCAATCCTACTTTGCTCATCCATATCACTCATGGGAACGAGGGCTCAACGAAAACACCAATGGACTAATCCGGCAGTATTTCCCTAAGAAAACAGACTTCAAACAGATCACACCACAGCAGGTGAAAAACGTCCAAAACCTTCTTAACTCAAGACCAA
>CALFDI010000141.1 GCA_937952875.1 uncultured Verrucomicrobiales bacterium | reverse complement strand
GTAGGCGTCTCTGTCGCAATCGCTGTCGAAGACGGCCTCGTCACACCAGTGGTGAAAAACGCAGAAACCAAGTCACTGCTCCAGATCTCACGCGAGATCAAGGAAATGGCCGTTCGTGCACGTGAGAAGAAGCTCAAGCCGAATGAATTCGACGGTGGAACCATCACGATATCGAATCTTGGATCTTACGGGATCAAGAGCTTCGACGCGATTGTGAATCCACCGCAAGCAGCCATTCTCAGCGTCGGAGGAGCCGAAGCTCGTCCAGTGGTAAAGGATGGTCAGATCGTCCCAGGTATGCGCATGGATCTTGGATTGTCTTGTGACCACCGAGTCGTAGACGGAGCTGTCGCAGCTCAGTTCCTCGGTGAAGTGAAGAAGCTCATCGAGAATCCTGCTTTGATGTTGATCTAAAGAGATTCGACTCTCGATTCTACTTTCCAGGCGGCTTTTTACGAGAGTAAGAAGCCGTTTTTGCGTTTTGATGAGGAAATATCGAGCCTGAGACAGGTTCCGGGCCACATGTGAATTTTTAACTAAGAATTTGATTTCTGGAGGCGTATCCTTTTCTATCAATAGATTGAACACATTACTAAAATATAGTCTGATTTTCGTAACTCTTTTGCCGTCATGCCTCTTTGCTGGCACGATAGGTTATAATACGCATGTCAGGCCCATCCTTTCAGACAAGTGCTTCCTCTGCCATGGTCCTGACGAGGCGAATAATGAAGCTGGTCTTAGACTTGATACAGCCGAATCGGCCTATGGCCTCTTAAAAGGCTCTCAGACTAAACACGCTATAGTCCCTGGAGATCTCGAAAAATCTGAAATATGGTCACGGATTACATCGACTGATCCTGATAAAGTGATGCCGACCCCGAAGTCTAATCTTTCTCTGACAGATGAGGAGAAAGACACGATTAAGAAATGGATCGAGCAAGGGGCAGAATACGAGCCACACTGGTCATTTGTCAGTCTGCCCGAGACTATCCCAGTGCCGGAAATCGCAAAATCTGATTGGGCAAAGAATCCAATCGATCACTTTATAGCAGCGCGTCTAGAGCAAGAAAGCATGACTCCCTCACCTGAGGCGTCTCCTCAGCGTTGGTTCCGCCGTGCGAGCTACTCTGTCACTGGGCTTCCTCCGAAAGTAAAAGAAATCGATGCCTTTCTCAAAGACCTCAAGGATAATGGCGAAGCTGCCTACACGGCTGCTGTAGATAAGATGCTGGCGAGTCGTAGTTACGCTGAGCACATGGCCACACCATGGTTAGATGCAGTTCGTTATGCAGATACATGGGGATATCACTTGGACGGGAACTTTACAGCATATCCCTACCGGGACTACGTGATCAAAGCATATGATAAAGATATGCCCTTTAGCCAGTTTCTCACTGAGAATATAGCGGGTGATCTCTTGCCGAATGCTACGTCTGATCAGGTTCTAGCGACTGCATCAAATCGTCTGAATCGCATGACAAATGAAGGTGGCTCTAATCAGCTCGAATTTTTCGTAGATGGCGTGGCAGATCGCGTAAATACATTTGGCACAGCATATTTAGGCCTCACGATGGAATGTGCGAAGTGCCACGACCATAAATACGATCCGATTTTAGCGAAGGACTATTTCTCTCTGTTTTCATTCTTTAATTCGATCAATGAAACAGGGCTCTATGTGCATACAAGAATCTCACCACCACCGAGTCTTCTTCTGCCCAATAAGAAACAAAAAGAACGTCTAAAAGAGCTTCAAAATAAGACTGCCGACTTACTCGCTCAAAGACATTCAGTCGCAGAACAATCCCGCACGGATTTTGCCTCTTGGAAAGATGCGATGACCAGTGGAGATATCTTTAGCCCGTCATCCCAAGGGTCATTTATGATGAAAGATCAAAGCAATCATTATGACTTTGATCAGAAAAAAGCTAAGCCGCTCAAGTCTCTCGTATATTCAAAGAAAGAACGCTCAAAGCGTGACAAAAAATCGAAGAAAGTCGTCGATCAAGGGCCTGTCGAGATGTCGCTCAGTGGAGTGACATTTACCGAAGGTCCGGAAGGGTATGGCTCAGCAGTTGCTCTAGACGGTGATCATGGCGGCGTCATGAGAGGCACGTTTCTTAAGGACCGGTATAATCCGTTCACTATAGGACTCTTTCTCAAAGACACCTTAGCAGCAAAACGATCTGTCGTTGTCCTGCAACGTGCGTTTGGCACAGAGGTCGGTTATAACGGGCTCGATATGCGTATGGAAGATGGCTACCTCGCTGTCAGAATATACAGAAATTGGCCTGATAATGGGATTGGGATTCGTTCTGTAAAGCCGCTGAAAAAAGATCAATGGCACCATATTACATGGACCTACGATGGATTAAGTAAAGCGTCAGGCCTCAAGCTTTTCAAAGATGGTGAGCCATTGGAAACCGAAGTAATCGGTGATCAGATTTACAAGAGTGTTGCTGTGCACACTTATGAAAGAGGGCATTTTACCCTAGGCACCATATTCCGTGGTCCTGGTTTTGCTGGTGGTCACATAGATGAACTACGCACTTACGACCGTGAAATCACGCCTCTAGAGGTAAAGCATATTTCAGGAAAAATCGATTTAGAGAAGACCCTCCTGCAGTCGCCTGATGATGAGCTGTATGCCTATTATCTTAGTAGCCACAGTGATAAGTATAGGCGCCTCACTGCAGAAATAGAGAAGGTCCAGATTCAAATCGTCAAACTAGAGGATCAGTTTATCGAAGTGCCTGTGATGAGGGAGATGGAAACTCCACGCCCAGCCTACGTCTTAGCACGTGGTGAATTTAATGCTCCTCGCACTGAAGATGTCCGAGTCGACCGCGAAGCGCTCAGCTTCCTTCCACCCTTCGCTGAAGGCACTCCGAAGAATCGCCTCGGTCTAGCGCAATGGATGACTCAGCCGAATCATCCTTTGACATCTCGCGTCTACGTGAATCGAATCTGGCAGCATATGTTCGGTGATGGGCTTGTAGGAACGT
>CALFDI010000140.1 GCA_937952875.1 uncultured Verrucomicrobiales bacterium | reverse complement strand
AACAATCTCTTTCAGACGTCTAGATGTCTGATGAATGACCCATTAACCCTATGATTCAAAAGCTCCTTGTCACACTTGAAATGCTCGGAGGCTTTGCCTTCATCTTTATCATTGCTTCGACATCTCTCGTCACAGGTGAGGACACACCTGGAGACGAAAAAAGAATCGAGGATGTGCCTGAGAAAAACTTAATCGAGATGTTCGATAGAATGCGTGAGAATCAAGGTCACACCTTTGATGAATCGTCACTGCACGTCGCGACGTTTTTGAGGTAGAAGCTATTTTCTCCTTATTAGGACAGCAAAAAGCGCAGCGGATTTTACTCTCAGCTGCGCTTTATTTTTTAGAATGATCTACTCGGGGGAGCTTTACTCGTCGCCTTCTTCTTCCACATCGATGATATCATCACCGCCATGGCTCAAGATAAACTGAAGGTCATCCACGCCTAGATTCGAAGCAAAGCCTTCATCACCAAGAATATTGGTCACAAGAGCGGTTTTCTGGTGCTGAAGCACACGAATCTTTTCTTCAACCGTATCTCTCGTTAAGAGACGGTAAGCGATGACTTTATTTTTCTGTCCGATCCGGTGAGTCCGGTCGATCGCCTGGTTTTCCACAGCCGGGTTCCACCATGGATCATAGAGAATGACGTATGATGCAGAGGTCAAGTTCAGGCCTGCTCCACCTGCCTTCAGAGAGAGAAGGAAGACTGACGGATCCTTTGTTGTCTGGAATTTTTCAATCTCACCACGACGATCTTTTGTCTGGCCTGTCAGATAGTTGAAAGAACGACTTTCCACTTCTAAGCGGGCTTTGATGATATCGAGCATGGAGACGAATTGCGAGAAGACGAGGACCTTATGCCCCTCTTCACGCAGTTGATCTAAGAGGTAGAAGAGACCAGTCAGCTTCGCGCTTTCTTCCTTCAAATACTTCGGATCGATGAGTCCTGGGTGACAACAAATCTGACGCAGGCGCATGAGGCCTTGTAGAATAGCGAACGAATTCTTCTTCACCGCCTCATCAGAATCTAAGCCGAGGAGGGCTTTCTGAATGCGTTTGAGCTCAGCTTTATAAAGTTCAGCTTGGATTCCTTCCATCTTGGAGAAGACTTCTTCTTCCGTTCTTGGAGGGAGATCTTTTGCGACCTGAAGCTTTGTCCGGCGGAGGAGGAATGGACGTAAACGAGCCGCGAGACGGTTCTGTGAGCCAGGGTCTTTGCGCTTATCAAAGCGCTTTTTGAAGTAAGCACGCGTTCCGAGAACTCCTGGCATCGCGAATGCCATAAGAGACCACATATCCATTAAGCGGTTCTCAATAGGTGTTCCTGTCAGGACGAGGCGATTCTTCGCATCAAGATCACGTGCACACTTTGCAGCCTTCGAGTCAGGGTTCTTAATTTGCTGCCCCTCATCGAGAATAATAGTAAGCCATTTGATCTTGTTGAGTTCATCACCACAGACACGGAGTTGGGCGTAGTTAAGAACGAGAACGTCGAGCTTGTTCTGCACGAAGTCGATATCGAGATCATCACGTGTGCGTAAGATCTTGAGAGTCATCTCAGGAGCGAACTTCTCGACCTCTGTGGCCCAGACATCGAGAACAGACTTCGGACAGACTACTAGAGCTGGACGTTTGTCATTCTTCTTCGCTTCGCCACGAAGCCATAAGATGTATGTGATAGACTGAATCGTCTTACCGAGACCCATGTCGTCGGCTAGAATACCGCCGAAGTTATTCGTCGAGAGATAAGAAAGGAACTGAAAACCTTCTTTCTGGTATGGTCGGAGTGTTGCTTGAAGGCCTTCAGGGACATCAGGCCTCACCTCGATCTGGATATCCTGAGCGCGATCTTTGATCCGCTTCCAAGCCTTTGGATCAAAGACTTCTGCGGCCTTCGGATCTGCCAGCTGTAGGGCATGCATTCGGTGCGTGTCTCCAGACAGATCGAATGGATCAAGACCTAGGCGAGTGACGGCATCACGCTGATCTGGATCGAGCTTAATCTCTAAGCGCATCCATGAGCCATCGTCCATGCGCACATACCCACCGCGGGCTGCAACGAGTGAGCGAATCTGTGCTTTTGTGAGATCGACTCCTTCGACATCAATGACGACACGGAGATCGAACCAATCAATGTCTTGATTAATTACCTCAAAGCGAACGGCTGCAGTGACAGGATCTGCGAGAATAGTTTTCAAGCGGAAGTCGATATCGAGATTGATCGCCTCAGGCATGTTCTCGATCCATTCGACGAATTTTTCAGGGAACTGCTTTGTAATGCGGCTCTTAAATGCATCGAGCTTCTCATCATATGTGAGTCCCATGTCTTGTAAGACAAGAGGGACCGGATATAGGTCTTCACGAGCGAATCGGAGGAGTTGTTTTCCTTTAACAGGCTCTTGCTTGACGAGATCCCATCCTTCTTTAATCAACTTTTCAGAACGGCGGCCTTTCTCGTCATGTGCTGTCACGGCGATGACAAGATGCTCCGTCTCTGCAGATGTGAGACCCTGCTCTAACTTCAGAACAAAATTAGGCTTAAGATCGATATCAACAACGCGCTTCTTAAGAGATGGCGGAAGCTCAGCTCCGATTTTCCGGAGAAATTCCACGCCTTCAAGGCTATCGATCACACTCGTTGGGATCTGATAGCGCGGCATAACTTCAGTCTCTTCTAACCAACGCGGAGGCCCTGGGAAGACTGTTTCGTCAGACTGATAAATAGGGCTACGACCTGGAAGCAGGCGGACTGAGTGAGAAACATTCTCTTTCCCCTTCGTGACGAGCTGGAGAGCATAATTCTGCTTATCATACTTATCATCTTCACACACCCAGCTGAGCGGGTCTTCAGATAGTTTAAAGTGCTTATCATCTAAGTTTACAATATGCCCGATAAGCTCTGCCTGCCCGAAGAGGCGGTTCATGAATGCACAGGCACTCTCTTCATCCAGATTGATGAGGATTTCGTTCTCCTCATTGTAGTAGTGACGGAAATGCTCCCAGAGAATCTGAGAAGGCGCATCCATCTTAAAGGAAGACTGGTTTTGTAGTAAAACGATGCGTTCGATCTCAGATTTTTCGCGAATCACTGACCACTCGCCGCCATCTTCTTTGATCTCCATACGGCCCTCATTGATCGTGAGAACTAAGCGGAAAGCGACTTCATAGACCTTCTTCTGCGGCGGTCGTTCAATGACTGTTTCAATCCGATCATACCACGCAGCGACTTCGCGCTCCTTCTCCCATTCGGCCATTTTTTTCTGCACAGCACTCAGGTCAGTGATGCAGTTCATGAACTCTGGGTAAGGGAGCTTCTTTTTATAAAAGGCGTAAGCCAAATAGTTCCAGAACTCTATGATATCTCCTGGAGGCATCGGCCAGAGTTCAAGTGGATCGTAACTTGCGATCTCCCAGCGTGGATTGATCCGAACCATGTCATGATCATGCACCTCGCCCTCGATGACGTAGCGACGATAACGCTTTTCTACTTTTGAAACGAAGTCCGCTTCTTTATCGTCTACTTCGCGATCTAGCTTTTCTTCGATGAGATCGAGAATCGGAGTATCGTCAAATTCGTTTGGAGACTCAGGTAGATCTTCGCCACGGTGCATACGCTCCATCATTGTCGCGTAAAGGCAGGTGCCGGCTATGGTCTCATCTTCAGCAGTGCAGCTACCGAACCAGCGATTCCCCTGGAGGCGGAGGCTTGTTCTAAAGGTGCCTTTCTTATGCTCGACTCGGCCTTGAATGAAAAGGTGGTTACCGAAGATCTGGGTAACAGCGCCATCCTGTTGCAGAGCATCGCCAGCAGTGCGGGCATCCTCTGGGAAGCTGTTAAGGAAGTTAAGGGTCGCTCTA